>CACYXI010000051.1 GCA_902778265.1 uncultured Bacteroidales bacterium
AATTAGTAATACTACCACCATTGTTATTGCCTGCAATGCCGCCAATACTATTGGTGCCGCTAAAGCTTGGGGCGATAAGGGTTACGTTCTTGACAATCGAATACTTACCGATACTGCTGAATAGTCCTACATTTCCTTCACCGCTGAATTTGAGTCCCTTTATGGTATGTCCCTGCCCATCGAATGAGAATTTTATCGAAGATAAATAAATATCGATTGGCATGAAGTTTCCTCTTTGATTTGAAGTAATCTCACAGTCTAACGGCATATTTGTGAAGTCAAGGTCTGCCGCAAGTTTTACCTTCTGGCCATTGAGCCTTAAACTCTGTAATTCTTTGGCCAATTTAGCACCAAGATCAATTAATCCTTGCTTTTGCGAGATGACGTAGGTTGTATCATTTTCGTCAAATGATATGGCAATGTCATTGAAGGAAACGCGTGTGAAATCGAGTCTCTTACTGCTATTAGCTTTAATACTAAGACTAGACTTGATATTCGCCCCAATGTATTTTGTGTCTGGGTTAACTGACTTATATTTGTCGTTGACATAGAGAACGCAGTTCTTGAAGGCAGCATAGACTTTAATCGCTGATTTTGCACCTTTAAATGCATCCTTTTCGATTATTGATAGGCTGACTGGTAGCCTGAGGGTGCCAGCCAGGTATCCTTCAAATGTACTCTTATGGATAATAGTCAGGCTTGTGCATTCACGCAAATCTATATCACCCTTGAAGCCATTGAATGCATTGGCTTTGGGAAACTTGAATTTGCTTCCTTGGGCAATGGTCAAAGTGCAGCCTTTACTGAGTTTACTTCCCACGTTCTTAAAAGCATAGGATTCGAATCTTACTACACTGGCAGGAATGCTTATCTCTTTCAGATAAAAAGCATCGGAGAATGTGTATTGAGCGATAGTGGCCAGGCTTGTGCATTCATGCAAATCTATGGCGCCCTTGAAGGCCTTGAATGCATTGCTTCCGATAGAAGAGAGTTTACTTCCTTGGGCAACGGTCAAAGTGCAGCCATTATCGAGTTTGCTTCCCACGTTCTCAAAAGCATTCTCTGCGATTGTCTCTACACTGGCAGGAATGGTTATCTTTTCCAAATTAACAGCACCAGAGAATGCGTATTGACCGATAGTGGTCAGGCTTGTGCATTCAAGCCAATCTATGTCGCCCTTGAATCTCTTGAATGCATAGTTTCCGATAGAAGAGAGTTTGCTTCCTTGGGCAAAGGTCAAAGTGCAGCCATTATCGAGTTCGCTTCCCACGTCCTGAAAAGCATAATCATCGATTATTTCTACACTTGCCGGAATGGTTATCTCTTTCAGAAAATAGCCACTGGTGAATACGTATTTACCGATAGTGGTCAGGTTTGTGCATTCATGCAAATCTACGTTGCCCTTGAAGGACTTGAATGCCTCGTTTTCGATAGAAGAGAGTTTGCTTCCCTGGGCAAAGGTCAAAGTGCAGCCATTATCGAGTCCTACGTACGTAAAAGCATATTTATTGATTTGTGTGACACTTGCTGGAATGGTTAGCTCTTTCAGATTAACAGCATTGTAGAATGCCCAACTACCGATTTTACTCAAGCCTTCAGGCAATATGATTTTATTTATTTTGGATATATAATGATGCCATGGATCTTCTCCAGGATCATAGTCATCCATATCGCCTGTACCACTAATGGTGAGCGTACTGTCGCTCGACGTGAATTCCCATTTCAGGTTGTCACCACACGAGCCACTATCATCCGCCCATGCAGTAGCGGAGGAGAATAGCATGACGAGCAGCACGATAGCTGCACTCTTTACTTTGCCGAGCCATGAGGCAGCCGGCATCAATGATTTAGGGGTTCTTTTCATCTTCTTGTTATAATATAATTTTTTATAGTAATACCTTTATTATTTCTGATAAAGTCTTCGTGTAATGGAAATTACATGGTGCAAAGTTACAAAAAAAATCACAATCTCCTATCATTTTTCTAAAAAAAATCATAAAAATCCCAAAAATTTTCTCTTTTGCAATCGCATAACATTAACAAAACGTTAATTTAGACCCACCCCAACCCTGACACATACTCCGATATTATCAACATCGGACTTCCCCAAGGGAGGGCTTTTTGATAGTATTAATGTTTATAAACGCTCTCTCCCTTGAATGCATCTTTGCGTTGAAAAATTAATGCGATATTAAGGTTTAGCTCGACGGCCGAAGGGAAAGTCAATGTGACATTTGTGATAATTAATGTTGGCTTCACAAAGTGAAAAAATATAATATCGCATTAATTTTTTAATTGACCACAGATATTCAGGATTTTATGGATGTCAATCACGAGCGCAAGCGAGAAAATCCCTCTAATCTGTGAGATCCTGTGGTTAATTATAAAATTTCGTTTTTTTCGTGCCGTCCGTGTTCAAGAAAAAAAACTCTGCGTCTCTGCGCCTTTGCGTTGAAAACATCATCGTCTTTGCACCTCCCTTGCAAATCCCTACCAAAGTCGGTGCAAGTCCCATTTTTCGCCCATTCTATGAAACGGACTTGCATCGAGTTTGGAGCGGATTAGAAGCGAAGGAGAAGCGAACCTGAAGAAGAGCTAAAGAAGAGCAAGAAAAGAGCAGCAGAAGAGCCATGAGATTAACGCCTCGAAATTGCAATGTCGAGATTACAAGTGAACTTTTTTTTAGAATTAAACGCCAAACACGTACACGGGGGTATTTTTGAGGGTATAACGAATTGTGTATCAATCGGTTTAAGGGCGTGTACGTGTTTGTCTAACACGTACACAAGTCGTACACAACTCGTACACGTTTTTCGCTCATTTCCTCAAAAAATTACCATTTACTGCTCATTTAGTAAATTTAAAAAGCGTGTCGACCCGTGTACATGTTGTGTACATGTTTGACAAACACATACACGCTCTTAACTTATTGAGCATCAATATAATTACAGCCGATTTTATGGGGCGTGTACGTGTTTAGCGTTTAATTCTAAAAAAAAATTCTCTCTGAACACGGAAATGCACGAAAATGCACCTTACGGTGCTGGGGCTTTCAAGAAAATTAGTGACGATGACCAGAAAATTTATTCCAGAAAATTATATTTTTAAACGCAAAGACGCAAAGACGCAGAGATTAATTTTGAACACGGAAAACACGGAATAAACGGGAAAATTAATGCGAGATAAGTTTCGGGAGTTGCGAATTGCCTGGAAGGCAATACTATTAGTAACCCCGTACATACGAGTGAAACGAGGATGTGCGGGGATTGAAGTCCATAATCTTTATACTGCCTGGAGGGCAGTACATCGCGAAAGGTTATGTATGAAAGCAAATCAGGTACAGCCTTCCAGGCTGACTGTGGGTAGTGGTAGTTTCTATCCGAGGGCATCCTCTCCTTCGTCGAGTATGCACCTCGGTTACTCATGGTATTGCCTTCCTGGCAATTTGGGAAATTACGAAACATACATTTTTCTGAATACGGAACAAACGAAATACGTGCAATTCAATAACGAATTTAACGAATTAAACGAAGTCTCTTGCACACACCTTAATTATAAGAAGCATTTCTCAAATATTTATTCGTTTAAATTCGGTTAATTCGTTGTTAATTAAAAAATCCGTGACTTTCGTGTTTTTCGTGTTCAATAAAAAAACTCCGCGTCTTTGTGTCTTTGCGTTCAAAAAAAATATTGTGGTTCCTTGCGATTTTCTAATAAAAATTGAGTAACTTTGCATCAAAAGTAAAAAAAAGACTGCAATATGACAGAATTGAAAAGACTTAGGTTATTGTTGATTATCGCCGTACTGACTATCTGCGGCACAACGAGTTTCGCCTCATGCTCTTCTGATGAGGATAACGGCTCTTCACAACCAACCATTGAGCGAATAAAACAGCGTGGCACCATACTCATTGGAACGACAGGCGACTACCGTCCGCTAACATTCCGTGAGGCTGACGGCACTTACTGGGGCTTCGGCATAGAGATGGCTAACGAGATTGCCAAAAGGATTGGCGTTGGTGTTGAGTTTGTAAAGACCTCATGGCCAACGCTTACCGCCGATGTTCTGGCTGAGCCTCAGACCTTCGACCTCGCCATAGGTGGGATTACGATCACCGACACCCGACGCGAGACAATGCTGATGAGCAACGGCTATCTCGCCAACGGCAAGACGATTCTCTGTCGTGCCTCGGATGCCGACCGCTATAAGTCGCTTGCCGACATCGACAAGCCAGAGGTGCGCGTAATGGTGAATCCTGGCGGACTGAACGAGAAATTTGCCAACGAGAACCTAAAGCACGCCACTATCATAGTATATCCGCAGAACGAGGAGATACCAAGTCGCATAGCCGAGGGCGAGGCCGACGTGATGATAACGGAGATTACCGAGGCTCCGTATTATGTTCAGGCAGACGCCCGTCTTGCCGCTCCATTACTTAACGCGCCCTTCAATCACGGCGAGATAGGTGTGCTGATGCGCAAAGGTCAGGACGACCTTCTGCAACTGGTTAACGACGTGATCCTTCAGATGAAGAACGACGGCTCTCTTCACCAACTGCACGAGAAATACGGGTTGGTTATGGGTATTGACAAATAGTGAAAAATTCCCGAAAAGCCTTGAAAAGGCGAAATAATATAGGCGTGGGTGCAACCCACGTATCATAGGCATTCATTTCCCAAGAGCACCGTAGGTGCGACATAATTCCATATTTTCCACATAATATGGAATTATATCGTCCCTTCAGGACTTTTGCTTTTGATCTACAACCAGATAGGGTTACACCCTATCCTATGATATGCCGTCCTTTTCAGGATTTTTTTACACGAACAGCAGCCTGGAAGGCTGTACCATTAGTAACCGAGGCGCATACTCGACGAAGGATAGGATGCCCTCGGATAGAAATCAGCCCCTCCACCTTCCAGTCTGGAAGGCTGTACCTAATGGGCTTTCATACACGACCTTTCGCGATGTACTGCCTTCCAGGCAGAAGAAGGAAGGTTTATACAAATACCCCGCACATCCATCGCTACGCTCTGTATGTACGGGGTTACTCATAGTATTGCCTTCCAGGCAATTCACGACTATCGAAATTTGTCACCTTCCTCAGAACTTATATCCAACGGTAAATGAAACGGAATGCAACCTGCCGTTACCATATTCACAAACATTGCTAAGACAGAAAGCGTAACGGGCATCGAATACGAGATTCTTGATCTCATAAGAAATACCGACTGGCAGAGAAGCAAAGAATGACTTATAAAAATCCTTCACCTTTACACCATCAATCTCACTCTTGCCACCAACCTTTGCAGTAGAGAGGAAATTGAATGCAACACCACCCTTCACAGCCAAACCTGGGAATAGGTAATAGTTGGCTGTAATAGGAATATTGAAATAATAATTGCTGGCATTGTCCGAATCTGGATTATAATAACCTTGATAATCATTTGCATTATTACCATAACTATAATACTTAAGATTCTGGCGATAACCAGAAAAAGCAATATCATCATCATCAACGTTGTAACCTGTATAGTTAAGACCGAGAGCTAAGCCGGCCTTATCGTTCAACATACACATAGCCTCAACGCCAGCAGTAAGTCCGAAAGCTCCTTCTATCGAATTAATACGACCATCAACAACACCTGTGGTATAAGTTACTCCCACATTAGGTTTCAACGTGAATTTACCTGCCTCCGCCTGTGCAGAAGCCGAAATCGTCATAGCAACAGCTACAACAAACATAATAAGTCTTTTTATCATATCCTGAAAAAAAATTGATTCCTACTCTATCATAGATTTTCGGATGCCTCTTAATTTCGGGCACAAAATTACATATTTTTATCCAAACAGCAAAAGTTTTATGGCAAAAATATTAATCAACAGGAATTCGATGAATTGACAATGACAAGCAACAAGTAGCTTTTAACTGACAATAATTATTCGTAAAGCTCATCAAGCTACGCAAGTTCCCAATCTTACCAGTCTTTACCCAATAAAAATTTATCAAGAATTAGAGATTTTTGAATTAATGCGAATTAGAGAAGGTTTAGCTCGACGGCCGAAGGGAAAGTCAATTTTTGCTACTTGCGTAGCATTGGGAAATGGTCGTGATTGGCAGGAGCGCAAACGACCTTTTTCAAATTCTCATAAATTCAAAAGAAAAAATCTCTAATTCTCTAATTCTTGATAAAATAAATGATTGAAAAGATTGCGCATATTGGAATATAGCGTGTCACCTTATCAGAGAGCTTTTACCAACTCCAAAATCTTCTGCTTGGTCTCGTCAGTCTTCTGCTCTTCCAACTTGGCAGTAACGATGCCAATATCCTCATAGCCACAGAAACCGCCAATCAGTTTATACTCGGCAATAGCTGCATCATAAACGCCTGGCGAATGTGATGACAGAAGCAATGCGGTCTTCTTGACATTAGCAGGTTTCATTATACTGTAGAAACGCTGAATAGGTGCCTGGATCTGAGCACTAAGCGTGAAATAATAGACAGGTGAAGCCAACACGAGCACATCGGCCTTTGCCAATAATGGGTATAGCTCCTGCATATCGTCCTTCTGTATGCACTCACCATTACCCTTAGTGTGGCAGTACTCACAGGCAAGACAACCTGCAATCTTCTTTCTTGCCACATTGACAAGCGTCACTTCATGACCAGCCGCCTCAGCAGCGTTCTTGAACTCTTCCGCCATCCAGGCGGTGTTGCCCTTAGCTCTTGGAGAGCCTTGTAGAATAAGAATGTTCATAATGTTTTTGTTATTAGATGTTTATTATCCGAGCATAGCCTCGACATTCTTCTCGAAGTAGGTCAGCTCGGTGGTTGGAAAATAGCGTTTTTAGCGCTAAAAGCCATGAAATCATAAATCTATGCCGTAATATTTATTGTTCAGGCTAATGTTCTGGTATATTTCATCTGCAAAAATAGCAAATATTTTGTGAATCTACAAAGATTTCGTGCTTTTCTTCTAATTTCATGGCATTTTTTCTAAAAAAATGGGAATACGAAGAGTTCAAAACACCCCAACAACGCAACTCCGTTGCTTGGCTTTACAGAAAATTATTCACGATGACCAGAAAATTAAACTCAGAAAATTATAAAATAAAATTTTTTGGAATAAATTTTCTGGTCATCGTGAAAAATTTTTGTTCCGAATACAGCAGCTTGCTGCTAAATCAGCAAAGCCTTTTAATTTCTCAAACTTACGTTAGTTTTTTTGACAACAAAACTACTTCACGCCCCTCGCATCAAGAGCTGCGGAATACTTTGCTGCATTGGCAAGATGCTCTGGGTAGGTCTTGGCAAAGTTGTGAGTGCCAGAGAAATCCTCCTTGGCGCACATGTAGAGATAGTCGTGATGAACGAGATTGAGCACGGCATCGATACCTGCTACGCTCGGAATACGGATAGGACCAGGAGGAAGTCCCTCGTTACGATACGTATTGTAAGGACTAACCACACTCAAAAGCTTGGTGTAGATACGACGAAGCTCAAACTGCTGAAGAGCGAACTTGATGGTAGGATCTGCCTGTAAAGGCATGTGCTGCTTCAAGCGGTTGTAGTACATACCCGCAATCATCGGTTTCTCAGCATTATTAGCCGTTTCCTCATCGATAATACTTGCGAGGGTGATTACCTCAACAGGATTGAGCTGAAGCTTGTCAGCCTTCGCCTTACGGTCGCTATTCCAGAAACGGTCGCTCTCCTTCTTCATACGGTCGAGGAACTTTTCTACTGGAGTGTCCCAATACACCTCGTAGGTGTTAGGCACGAACATAGACACTATCTTAGCGGTATCAAGACCGTATTTCTCGCAAACAGCCTCATCGTTGATAGCCTTGAGGAAATCGCTCTCGCGGAACATCATCATCTTACCCAGTTCCTGCGCAAGACGAGCCTTAGTACGCACACTTGGCATAACGAGCTTCAGCGGCTCCTGATGCCCATTACGCAGGTTACGGAAGAACTGCACGGCATTCATATCGCCATCAAGGAGATAGCGGCCTGTACGTATCTTATCCGTATAGCCCATGTGACGAGCCATAGTACGGATAGCACACACACCAGTCGGTGTGGCAATCTCGGAGAGTTTCACACTAACAGAATCCATATCGTCGTCATCATCGATGAAGAGATATGAGGTGCCTTCATTCTTTGCTATGCCTGCAAAGAGGAAGTAGCACACAATGCCGATTACTATGACCAGGCATCCGATAGCAGATGCGAGGTAGCCAGTCTTTATCTTTTTCATAATGTTTCACATTAAAATTATAAAATGAACAATGAAAAATTATAAAATACAGATTACGCTTTTTACGCAAAAGGAGTAACTTGTATTTCTCATTTTATAATTATTCATTTTTCATTTTCTTCCAGCCACGCATCTATCAGCTTCCTTGCAATAGATAGTTTCTCTGGAATCACAGGAAGATTATCACGACGGAACCAACCGCCCTTGGATATCTCCTCTTCCTGAAGCTTTATCTCACCAGAAACATAGTCGGCAGTAAAGCCTACCATAAGTCCGCAAGGGTAAGGCCAGGGTTGAGAACCGAAATAGCGCACGTTGGTAATTTTTAGTCCGACCTCCTCTGCTACCTCACGATGCACAGCCTCCTCTAAGGTCTCGCCAGTCTCTACGAAACCAGCGACTAATCCATAGTGATTGCTACGGAAATTCTTGGCACGAACAAGAAGAACCTCGTCATCTCCTCTATGAATAAGGACTATGACGGCGGTGGCAAGCTGTGGCCAGACTTCCTTTCCACAACCAGTACAACGCTTTGAGATGTCGGTCTCTAACTTCATTGGTGCTCCACAAACGCCACAGAACTTGGTGTTCATATCCCAATACAGGATCTCGTGGCATTTGCCAGCCTTCTGGTAGAGATCGAGAGAGAGCTTATAGTATGACTGACGGAGAGGACACATCTCATAACCTTCGAGCGAGGTAATGGGATTATCAACCCTTACAGTCTTCACGAGCGCACCATCCCCCATCGGGGTGATGTTATGCACATTGTTCCAAGCCTTCAAGGCAATAGGCGGTTCGTCACCCATCGGGATAGTGAACAGCCCCTCACCTGTCTTCTGAAGCAGAAGGTCGTCTTGACAGAAAATAAACCAAAAACTTTTCATCTCCAATCTGTTTTAAATGAAAAATGAAAAAATGAATAATGAACAATACTAATTTGTATTTTTCATTTTATAATTTTTCATTTTTCATTTATTCTGGGGTGCAAAGTTACAACAATAAATTAACAAAGACAAATTTTTTAACAAGAAAACTCTTTTGGCGCTATGAGTTTACAGATGATTTGCAAGACATAAAAGGAGTGGATGAAGACAAAGGAAGAACGATGTTGTCACAGGAGAAATCGGATCTTAGAAGATAGCGAGAGAACCATGTTTTTCATCCCGAATTTACACAATATTTTTTTCATAAAAATCACAACAAAAACATACCGCCACAACGTCAAAAAGAGCCGTGATGCGAGCACGATTTTTTAGACATAAAAACTATGGGAAACTTATTCATTTTTTTATGCTAAGGAATAGGGAAATGAAGCGATGCAGGAAGAGGTAAAAGGTATATAAAACAAGAAACGTCCTCACTTCACAGTGCGAACGTTCCAATCTCAATAGGTATTAGCTTCTTTAAGGTAAAAAGATTGTATTCAGGATAACGTTTGCAAAGTTAATGGTTTTTATTGTACTTTGCAAATTTTTTATAACTTTTTTTTGAGAAAAGTCAATATTTTTACAGAATTGCACCACTTTTGGTAGTTTTTTCCGATATTTTATACAGATTTGAACTATTATTTGCGTTTTTGCGTAGTACTTTATCGATTTTACAAATATGCGATATTTAATGCGCAATGATGCGAAAGTAGCATTTTTGTAAATGCGATATTACTTGCAATATAATTGAAACGAATCTGCATCATCGAGAACAGGAAACTTTTTTCGGAAACTATCAAGTGCATCCATCTGAAGCTCGCACGTGATACTTGCGATTTCATCATCAGTACAACTGGCTACAACCCGACCGTAAGCATCTATCATTTCCGTTCCTCCGCAATATTTACATTTAGGGTCTTCCCCTACCCTATTCACAGCCGCCACATAGCATTGGTTTTCTACCGCTCTCGCCTGGGTCAAAATATGCCAAGGTTTGATACGTGAAGCCGGCCATGAAGCGACGTAAAGAATGCAATCATAAAGACACTCTGAACTGCCCTCGTCAGAAGGCGTCTTTGACCTTACAATTCTGTTACGAGAAAAAACGGGGAAACGGAGGTCATAACAGACTTGCAAGAGGAATTTCACACCTCGCCATTTCACAATCTTTTGATCTTCACCAGCCGAATAATGAAGTTGTTCATTGCCGTAGGAGAACAGATGCCGCTTGTCGTAATGCTCTACTCTACCCTCCGGATTCTCTTCGGTAGGAGGCATAACGAAGTAGAACCTATTGCGTTTCGTACCATCCTCAGCCTTCACCGAGAGACTACCCGCAATAGCCGCATTCATCCTTACCGCCATATCCTTCATCCATCGTAAGGACGTTGTATCTTCGTCTATGGCGTTAAAACCCGTGCTCCACATTTCAGGAAGCACATATAAATCAGACAAAGGCGCAGCAAGGATTGCTGCCTCACTGCGCCTTTGGTTTTCAACAGGATCAGCCCAAGCTATGTCCTGCTGCAAGAGAGTTATTGTCATAAAGAGCCCCCCCCCTTACCCCTCCCATAAAGGGAGGGGAGTAGTTACTACTTTTGTCAGTGGAGGTGAAACTGATTTTTATTCTTGTTATTAATATAAGTAAATGTGTATATTTTTATCAAGAATTAGAGATTTAGAGATTTTTCTTTTGATTTTTTGGAGAATTTGAGAAAGGTCGCTTACGCTCTTGCCAATCACGTCCATTCCCAATGCTACGTAAGTAGCAAAAATCTCTCTTTCGCATTAATTCAAAAATCTCTAATTCTCTAATTCTTGATTATAAAATAAATTTGATTACTTATTTATATAAATAATATTGCGCCTCCCCTTTGCGCTTATAGTACTAATTACTCCCTCCCCTTTATGGGGAGGGCTGGGGAGGGGTCTTTTGGGTGGGCTGCTGGGTAGGCCTACAACGTCACCACACTCTTCAGCTTATTCAGAGCTATCACCTCGTTAGTCTTCTCCATATCGCTTGTACGGAATACCAGAACCCCCTGCCCATTGAGGAGGAAGGTGTAGATATACGAAATAGCAATACCGGCATTAGAAAGAGTCCTCAGAGTCTCGGCCGCTGCACCTGGCTTATCGTCAACGTAAAGAGCGAAGACATCGGTAAGCTGAAGATTGATGCCTTCTTCCTTCAGAAGAAGGTAGGCCTTAGCAGGATTATCACAAATGACACGATAGATACCATACTCCTGTGTGTCAGCAACGGTAGAGGCAATAATCTGAATACCTGCCTTGCTGAGCATATCGAGAACCTTGATGAGCGTACCGCCCTTATTCTCTATGAAGATTGAAAGTTGTTTGATAGTCATAATACCTCCTTTTTATTGATAAACAGTTCTCTTATCCACTACTCTGACAGCCTTACCCTCACTTACAGGCAGACTACCCTTTGGCACGAGCTTAACGTGAGGTGTGAGCAGAATCTCATCCTTGAGAGCACGGGTAACGTCCTTCTGAAGCTTCTGCAAACGCTGGAAATCATCAGTAAAGAGCTCCTCAAGCTCAACCTCAACGGTCATATTGTCATTATCGGCATCGGTAGTGAGAGTGATGAGGTAGTTGCTTGCGAGTTCCTTGAACTGCATAAGGATCTTCTCAATCTGGATTGGGAAGATATTAACGCCACGAAGCACCATCATATCGTCAGAACGCCCCTTCATACGGTCGAGACGCACGTGATTACGTCCACAAGGACAAGTACGACCAAGCACACGGGTGAGGTCACGAGTACGATAGCGTAACAGAGGCATAGCCTCACGGTTGAGGGTTGTGAGTACAAGCTCGCCAATCTCGCCGTCAGGAACAGGCTCAAGAGTCTCAGGATCAACGATTTCTACGATATAGTAGTCTTCCCAGAAGTGAAGTCCGTTCTGCTCCTTACACTCGAAGGCAACACCAGGACCGCACATCTCTGACATACCGAATGAGTTGTATGCCTTAACGCCCATCATATTTTCAATACGCTTGCGCTGCTCCTCAGAATGAGGCTCTGCACCAATGACAAGCACCTTGAGCTTTGTATCCTTACGTGGATCAACGCCCTGCTCCTCCATCACCTCATGAAGACGGGTGACGTATGAAGGTACGGCATGAATGGCGGTTGTACCGAAGTCCTTGATGAACTTAATCTGACGAAGAGAGTTACCCGCAGCAGCAGGAACGGTAAGTGCGCCAAGACGCTCAGCCCCCAACTGGAAGCCAAGACCGCCCGTGAACATACCATAGCCAGAAGAGTTCTGGAAGACATCATCTTCACGCAAACCGACCATATGCAGACAACGAGCCACAGCATTAGCCCATTCATCAATATCCTTCTGAGTATGGAGAATAACCGTAGGATTACCAGTAGTACCACTTGAAGAATGAAGTCGGGTACATTTACTAAGAGGTACGCACGCGAAGCCAAATGGATAGTTGTCGCGCAGGTCCTGCTTTGTGGTGAAAGGAAGCTTGCGAACATCATCGAGCGTCTGGATATCATCAGGAGTGATACCAGCCTCTGCAAACTTCTTCCTATAGACTTCATTATTATTATAACAATGCTTAACCGTCGCCTTCAGACGCTCAAGCTGCAATGCCTCAATCTCCTGTCGGGAGAGACATTCCTTGTCTGGATGCAAATATTCGCTTTTGTCTAACATTTTTTATTTAGGTTTTAATAATAACTCATTTTAATGAGGACACAAAAAAGTGCCTGTCAGCTCTAAAAGCTGGTGCACGTTTTCGTTTTGCGAGTACAAAGATAATAAAAGTATCGTAATAAGCCCCATAAAAGTAATATTTTTTAGAAAAATTTGCCATTCTGATTATAATTTTATATCTTTGCAGACGAAAAATCTAACGTAAACAAAATTTTTCAGTAAAAACGGTATTAAAATCATGAATTATCTTTACAGAATGGCAGTTGGTTGTCTGCTCTGTCTTTTACCCTTCAACATTGCCTCTGGGCAAGAACAGAAGGAAGAGAACAAGACCAAGGAGTTTCTATCTGACGTGATGGATAGAATAGTCGTTCATGGCTATGCTCAGGCAGGCTATACGTACCAGGACAGGGACAGAGCAGGCGAGAAAGCCAATAGTTTTGACATCAAGCGTACTCTGTTCTTTGCTCATGCAAAAATAACAGACCGCTGGTTCTTCCTCTTCATGCACGATTTCAATTCTCAGGTGCAGGAATATTACACAGACTATCGTCTTACCAATGATAAGTCGCTCACCGTGCGTTTCGGACAGTTCAAGAACGGTTGCACATACGAGAACAAGCTGTCTCCTACCGAAATGGAAGCTATCGATGTCTATTCTGATGGTGTAACATACCTCTCTGGTTGTGGCTCTGACCCATTATTCGGTGTTCAGTATGGTCGTGACCTCGGTGCTGCTATTCTGGGTGAGTTTGCCAATGGAAAGGTTAAATATGAGATTGACGTGATGAACGGACAGGGTATCAACAAGAAGGACGGTAACAACTCGAAGGACGTTATCGGTCGCTTAGAGGTTAGTCCAGCAGAAGGTCTCAACCTTATCGCTACAGGTCAGTTAGGTAAGGGTCACGCAATAGCAAAGTCAATCTATAACCCAGAGATTGAGATTGGTCAGAACTATAAGCGTAACCGTTACAGCGTAGGTTTCGACTATAAGTCAAAACCTTTCAACGTACACGGAGAGTATCTTGAGGGTAAGGACGGCAACGTTCTCAGCCGCGGTTGCTACATCACAGGTTGCGTGCCTCTCGTTCCAAAGAAATTTGATCTCGTAGGCTCTTACGACTACTTCAATTTCAACAAGACACTTGGTATGGATCAGCACAAGGCCATCTTCGGTTTCCAGTGGTGGTACTTCAAGAAGTGCCGTTTCCAGGTGCAGTATGTATATAAGAGCGCATACACAGCAAATGGCGAGTTCATAAAGAAGGGTAACAATGCCATTATGTGCCAGATGCAGGTGAGGTTTAATTAAAAAGACCCCTCCCCAGCCCTCCCCATAAAGGGGAGGGAGTAGATAGTATCTACAAACGGATGGAGAGGTGCAATATTACATCGAAAGACAAACAATTTAAATAACTAAAACAAAAACAGTTTCACCCCGCTGACAAAAGTAGTAACTACTCCCCTCCCTCTATGGGAGGGGTAAGGGGGTGGGTCGTATGTTAATAAAAATCATTCTTACCGTCATCTTCCTATTGGTGACAATCGGTGTGGGAGTATATTCCCGCAAACAGGCAAAAAGTGTTGACGGCTTCGTGCTCGGCGGACGCTCCGTAGGCCCTTGGCTCACAGCCTTCGCTTTCGGCACAAGCTATTTCTCAGCCGTTGTATTCGTAGGCTATGCCGGACAGTTCGGCTGGAAGTATGGTCTATCTGCTTCATGGATCGGTATCGGCAACGCAATCATCGGTTCACTCTTAGCCTGGATAGTTCTTGGCCGTCGCACAAAACTGATGACTCAGCACATCCAGAGCCGTACAATGCCAGATTTCTTCGGTACACGTTTCTCAAGCGAAGGACTGCGCATCGTGGCTTCTATCATCGCCTTCGTATTCCTTATCCCTTACACAGCCGGTGTGTATATGGGTATCTCAAAGCTCTTTGAGATGGGATTCGGCATACCTTATTCATATTGCGCTATGATAATGGCTACCCTCACAGCCGTTTATGTCATTCTCGGAGGATATAAGGCAACAGCCATAAACGACTTCATACAGGGTATCATCATGCTCTTTGGTATCACTACAGTCATCTATGTGGTGCTCGACAATCAGGGAGGCTTGACTGAGGCTATAAACAAGATGGCTGCACAGGTGCCAACAGCTCATGACCTCGAAGACAAGAGCGGAATGTTCTCTTCATTCCAGTTGGGCGACTTCGCCTCTTGGTTCGGTCCTAATCCTCTCAGCCTCCTCGGCGTTGTGGTGCTCACCTCACTCGGAACATGGGGATTGCCACAGATGGTTGGTAAGTTCTATTCTATAACAGACGAGAGCGCAATCAAGCGCGGAACGGTAATCTCTACAATCTTCGCCCTCATCGTTTCTGGCGGTTGCTATTTCATCGGAAGTTTCGGCCGACTCTATCCAGAGCCAGCTTTCTCTCCAGAAAAGCATAAATACGCTTACGACTCTATCGTACCGTCTATGCTTGAGACATTGCCTGACGTGCTTATCGCTCTCGTAGTGCTCCTCGTACTCTCTGCGTCAATGTCAACATTGGCAAGTCTTGTACTCACCTCTTCTTCTACAATGACTCTCGACCTTATCTATCGCGACAAGAAATCATCTGACGATGAGGTAAAAGGTGGCGAGATTGACGATGAGGTTGCAGAGAAGATTGAGAGACGTAAGGTTGTGATTATGCGAGTTCTCATCGTGTTCTTCATTGCCCTCTCACTCATGATTGCCCTCAACCCACCACAGTTCATTGCACAGCTCATGGGTATCTCTTGGGGTGCACTTGCAGGAGCCTTCCTTGCTCCATTCATGCTCGGTCTCTACTGGAGAGGCGTTACAACAACCAGCGTATGGGCTTGCTTTGCATGGGGGGTAGGTCTCACAGTTGTCAATATGATGCTCAGCAACTCATTGCTCAACCCAATCGACTGCGGTGCAGTTGCAATGGTTGGTGGCTTCATCGTAGTTGCTATCGTCAGTCTCTTCACAAAGAAGATGGATAGCAATACCGTAGATCGCATCTTTGAGTGCTATAAGTAAAGTTTCTTATTTTTTGAACGCAAAGACGCTAAGTCGCAAAGAGTTTATGAAAAAGACTCTGCGGCTTAGCGTTTTTTCTTATTAAACAACGTAAACTCGAGCAATTATAATTGTCTGGCAGCAAGCTGCTTTTAACTGACAATAATTACCAATCTACGCAATCTTTTTCCATAAATTTATTTTCTCATAAATACGCGGTTATTACTTCTTCTGCAATTCCGAATTTTCCTTAAACACCCTCATATTCAGCAGATACTCCTGTGCCTTCTTGTCCTTTAGCTTTAGGACATTCTCACGAAGGAAGTCAAGAGAAAAGCCCCAGCAATAACGATGGCAGAATTTATGACAATAATAAAGACAATCCTCTACTTTTTCATTTTTATGATCATAAATCCATTGCAAAACTCCTTGTGAATTATATTTTACATAAGGTAAAAGGTAATCTGTTCCAAGAAGTCCGCCTATTGTCCAAAATACGTCCTCACCTTTAAAAGGCAACGGACGATAAACGCTTAGCCGTTCACAGGCACTATCTACCTGTGATACCGCAAAAGTACTAATATCAAGAGCGGGGGTAGCAATTTCCTTTGAGGCAGTTCTGCTGATCTTTGTTATCTTGTCAGAAATAGAATACGTCATCTTTAGGGTATCAGTCTTAAAAAAGATACCCTCCAAGACAATTTTATCATCACCTTGATACCTTATATTCCACAATGACGATTTTCTTCTAATGGTATCTATGCCCTCAATCAGGACTTCTCGTCTATTTACGCGGTCCTTTCGATAAGCCCATCCCATGAAAGTACATCTGTCAAGTCGCTTACCATATTTGTCATAAAGAACAGCATCTACCCCTCCATCATACTTTCGGCAGAAAAACACAAGATAGTTATCCTTATATTTCTTAATAGACACAATCTTTTCTTCTTCAATCGAATCTGAAGTCAAAGCATAATATTGTTCTTTACTCAGCTCAATACCTCTATTCTCAAAGTTCAAAGAATCAGGGAATGGCGCATCAAGTAAAGAATCAGCTACTATCCTCATATTGGAGAAGAATGGGATTTCGCTTTCTGGAGTACACGAATAGTTGAGCTGAGCAATGCCCAGCACAAGGATGAGGTATAGAATGAATTTCTTCATAGATTCGGGTTATTATATTTCCGACTGCAAAAATAGCAATAATCCGTCAGTTATACAAGTTTTAGGCACAAAAAAAATCTCCCCACCGTTTGCCAACGTCTTGGCTTAGTGGGGAGAGGGCGAATATATAGATCGTTGCAACTATTTCTTCAGATGTGGCTTTGCCAACTTCTTGCAGTCCTTGCAAGTGCCGCGATGATGCTTGTGGCAAGTTGGATGATGTGGCTTTACCGTCTTAGGCTTTGCAGGAGCTGGGGCGATGGTCTTGGTGGTAGTAGCTGTGATAACCCTTGTACCATTAGGCCTGACGGTCTCCTTTGTGGTTGTAACCGTTGTGGTAGTAGGAGGCATAACAGCCTTATGCTCCATACGAGGCTTTGCGTTGTGAATAGGCTTTGGAGTTGCCTTTGCCATACAAGTGCTTGTTCCAATAACTGCGATTGCTACCAAGCTAAATATATTCTTCATCATAACTGTATTCTTTTAAGTTGTTGTCATCAGAACTATCTCTGATTTCTGAGGGCAAAATTACTGCGAAATATTGGATTTTCAAAGGTTCTTTCCCTAATCGGACAAGATTTTCCCCTAATGATTCATAGGAAAAACGCTATGGGTGTAAAACCGACACCCCCCATTATACACTATCATAACTTATTGTAAATAAATGCGTTTACAGATTCGCAACAGCACATGCACTATTGAGCAATGCAGCATCGCGCTATTGCACAAATGTAAAAGATGTTGCGTGGTATAAATCACAAAGTTTATGGAATAAAAGAATTTGCACAATTGGAAAAAACTTTATACCTTTGCATCAGAAATCAAGATATAAGTGTAAGATTTAGATAAAGTATGAATTAGGGGAATTAAAAGAATCGGGGAAACAAAGTGGTATTTAGCATAAGGTATAAAAATGATTGTATTAACGGTAAAGACGAGACGGTATTAAGCTAAGGTAAAAATGCATGGTTGATTAACTTCAGGAAAAAGAACAAGGTCAATGTCAGCGCGAGCCGATGTTGACCTTGTACTTTATATACGATTTCAAAAAAGCATCTCCGATGCTGAACGACAATAAATAACGTGAATTCGATGAACTGCCATAACATTTTATCCACTGCGTGGAGCTACACGAATTTATCATTAATTACCACGAATTAGTCATTAATACTTTTCTTTTAGATAAAAATTGGCTTTACCTTCAGCCGCCGAGCTGAACCTTCATGGAAAATTCGTGATAATTCACGGATAATTAATGTAGCCAAGCGCAGCGTTTAAATACATCGAACTCACGTTAATTATTGTCAGTTAAAGCACCAAAGGTGCGAATTCATCGAACTGGCGCTACACTACTTTATCTTATCCAGCAATATCACTTTCGCCTTGTTTCCAGTCTTACCCATAATGGTAAGCTTATTGTCATCCAACTGGTACGAATCCCAATCATCGCTAATAAGGAATGCCCTATCACCCTTTAAGCCCCACATCTCCTTTTCATTAACCAACAAATATATGTCCTTATAACTTTCCCTCAGACGAAACCTGTCACCTGCCGCGCAAATAACGGAAGGTGTTGACTTTCTCGCATCAATAATATCTCCGCCGTTTGACTGAACAGGAACAGAGAGCTTAGTTGCCTTGATAGCCTGAAAATAGCCATCGGAGGTCTTGCGGTAGAAAAGATTGTTGGAAACATAAAAGAGCATTATGCCCTTATCATCCATAGGCAGGAATGTTGTTTCCAATTTGTTATCGGCATACGTAAGGGATATGGATTTGTCATAGAAAAGCATATAGAGCTTGTCGGATGTCATAATAGTGGATTGAACGAAATTATGATGCGCATCCTCTATTTCCTTATACATCAGCAGCGAACCGTCGTTTGCATTGAACGAAGCTATCCACGGATTTCCTACACGACGCATAGAGGATGTGGAGCCATACAAGCCAATGGCAAGATTCACCACATACAAGGTATCGCCCTTAATAAGCACATCACTACGACTTGCCTTTGCCGGAAGTTCCACATTCCAAAGCACATTCATATCATCGTCAAAGCACTTTAGCGAATTGCGATCAGCAAAATAGTTCTTGCCATTATGAGGCATCACACCAGAGCAAAGCGAACTGATTTTATCTTTATCAGGAAGGTAAATCATATCACGCTTCTTACGACGAATGCTATCAGGCAATGATGTTGGATTATACAGATGACTTACATAGAAATTTCCCATATCACCGTCATCAACATCCACCATCTCTACCAATGCGAAACTTGGAGACTTATACTCACTATGCTTTATTGCAGCCTTCGCATCTATCGTCTGCACCTCACCAGTTTTCCAGTTGATGCGATACAGATCCTTACCCACAATATAGTCGTGGAGGCTGTCAATAGCCTGAGTGTAAGACAAGCCATAGGAAGTATATGAATCCATTTTCCATTGCATCTCGCCAGTATAGAGTGAATATGCGCTTAGTTTCAACAGCGAGCCCATTGGAGAGGCAATCATATTGTCGCCAACAATACCAACCTGCCAATAAGCCGTCTTATGCCATTTCTTCACACCAGTTTCAAAATCGAGCATATTCAGTTTCAGCAATTTCCCTTGAAGTATTCCGCCTTTGGTAAGGTTATACGAGCGTGTTCCCCCATACTTATACTCATCCTGCCACACCAGCGTTCTGTCAGACACACGATTAACCGTAGTCAGCACATTTCCTGTAGCTTTTCCGTTAGCATCAAGGCAGAAGCTCGTAGTCATATAATACTTTCCCGATGGTTCGATATGAAAGCTTGCCACTTCTTTAGGCACATCAAACTCCATAGTCTCGAACTTCATAGGTTCGTTACTAATACGGATTCTGTCCTTTGGCTGTGCCACAACAGAACATACGGCAGAGACCAATAGTACTGCCAGCATTGTAAGTTTTTTCATCAATTTTTATAAGTTTTATGTTTCGATAATGTTATAATCATTAATGCGGAAAGCAGTATCAATGCCCTCCACATCCGTTTTATGAGTCGTCGTCAATTTTCCGAATATTTCCGATATCCTGAATTGTAGTGCAAAATTACATATTTTTTTCATAAAATCGTAATAAATGACGAAAAAAATCGACCTTAACTTTTATTTTTCGACATTTTTTCGACTACAAAATGCACCTATTTTAGGGATTTTTTTGCTTAAAATTGTGATTTTTCTCAAAAAAATCTCGTAAATCTGATATCAATTAGCTTTCAATCGTACTCAATGAATATAGTATTTTGCGACATAAGAACAAAGAGCAAACACGCAATCACCGCCATCAGACTAAGCGCACAAAGAATTCTAAACCAACAACTTATACATCAACAAACCACACATACAATTAAAACGCACACAACGAACGTTATATATCATAAATATTATCAAAGCAACAGCAATCTGTTGCAGTGTTGCAGTGTTGCAGTTCAAAATTAGATTATATGAAAGTCAAAATTAAACTCTATATTTATATATAAATATAGAAGTTTTTTTTGTATGGGAAATGGTTCTCGAGAACTGCAACACTGCAACACTGCAACAAATGTAGCGCTTCAAAAAAATTTTGAAAAAAGTTGACAAAAGATTCGTGAACCGCAATGAGAATGTTGTAACTTTGCAACCGAAAATTAAATGAAAAGTGAAAAATTTAAATACTAGATACGCTTTTCTGGTAATGGCCATACTCGGAAATACCAATCTGTATTTTTCATTGTTCATTATTCATTTTTTCATTTATTCAGCTCCGTTGCAAAGCCGTACCAAATCCGTTGCAAATCCCATCTAAGCCCTAATCCGGAAAGGGTGTTGGATGGGTGAAGCAAACGAAAAAAAGAAGACCCACCAAAAGATTGTGAGCCTTCAAACGTAAAACTTAATGTAATTATTTTGTAATGAAACAAATAATTCTACATCAGAGAATCAAACTCGTAGTCCTTCCTTGTGCGGTAGCCAAGTCCGGTCATCACGGCAAGGATGTCGCCCTGAGCATTACGAACCTTTATGTCGCAATAAGGCAACTTGTGATGATCAAGTACCTCGGTAGCCTCAGCTATGAGTTTCTCCCCAAGCTGAGCGGACTTCATGAAAGAGATGCTCGTGTTCACACCAAGAGTGAGGGTGCCGTGACAGTTGCATACCCCAGCAAAGGCAAGGTCAGCCAAAGTGTACATCACGCCTCCCTGGCACACGCCAGCCCCATTCAAGTGCCTTTCCTCAACCGTGAGCTCAGTACGGGCATAGCCCTCACGAACCTCAACAAGCTGCGCTCCTATGCCACTTGCAAAGCGATCAGAGGTGTTAAGACGCTCTAATAATGTCATAAACTTTAAATGAAAAATTATAAAATGAAAAATTAAAAATACAGATTAGACTTGTAAGTGAATAGTTAATAGTGAAAAGTGAATAATATCTAATACTGGTAGCCACCAGAACGAGATCTACACAATGGCGTTAGCCAGTATTAAATATTATTATCTATTCGTTATTCACTATTCTCTAAAATGCCGAACTTGCATTTTTCATTTTTCACTTTTCATTTTTAATTTACTTCTGCGCCTTCGCAAACTCCTCGATTCTCTCCTTGAACATGCCTTCCTGCTCCTTTTGGAAGAAAGAAGTGCAGATACGGACACCCTGCTGGGTAGAGCCCATAGTGTCGAGAGGATAAACGGCGATGCCATAGTACATGAGTTCCTTGGTAAGAGCGAGGTCGGTCATTCCAGGATACTGCACGGTGAAGTAGAAACCGTCGGCAAGAGGAGCGCCCATATCATTGTCATACACGAGGTAGAAGCCGTTGGCAAGCAGCACGTCCTTCATGAACTTAGCCCTTCTGCCATACTCCTTAACATCGTCGAGGAAGTTATAGCTACCATTACAAGCAGCCTCCATAAGAGCAGCCATAGCGTGCTGAACGCTGTGAGTAGTACCACTTGAGAGCGTGTACATCAGTCGGTTGCAGAGGAAGTTACCAAACTCACCCACTCTGAAGTTCTTCTGCAAAGGCTCATAAACCCTGTGATAGAGCTTGTTGCTGATGCAGGTAACACCGATACGCTGACCGGCATAAGAGAATGCCTTTGAGCCAGAAACCCACAGAACGTAGTTGTCGGTATATTTGCCCACAGTAGCCTGATAAGGAGCCTGATAAGGATGAGAAAGGTCGCGACGGAAGTCCATTGCGAAATAAGCCAAATCCTCAAGCACAATAACGTCGTACTTGTCAGCCAGTTTGCCGATACCCTCAAGCTCTTCCTCGGTGAAACAAACCCATGAAGGGTTGTTAGGATTAGAATACACGATGCTGTTGATATTGCCCCCAGACATTATCTCATCGAGCTTCTTGATAAGAGCCTCACCACGATAACCGTGAATATCAAGACCTACGTGCTTCAAGCCGATTACATCACACTGGGTTGTCTGCACAGGGAAGCCTGGCTGAATGAGCAGCACGGTGTCCTTCTTAGTGCCAGCCAAAGCGTGACGGATGGCAAGGAATGTGGCGAATGTGCCCTGCATACTACCTGTTGTAGGGATGCAGCAGAGAGGGTCGATATCAAGTCCGATGAAAGCCTTGCAGAACTCTGATGCTGCCTTCTTGATGCGAGGAATACCGCCGTTAGGAGGATACTGAGTAGCGCATCCGTTAGCCAATGCCTCCTGCTCAGCCTTCAGGGCAATATCAGAAGGCTTGAGACCTGGCACGCCCATCTCAAGATGAATAACCTGCTGTCCTGTCTTCTCCTCAAGGAGTCTTGACAGCGCCTGAATATCGCGAATAGTCGCTTGCGAAAAATCACCGAGCGCCATGCTCTCCATAGCCTCGGTGACGATAGTTCTGTTTAACATATAAAGACCCACCCCCTTACCCCTCCCATAAAGGGAGGGGAGTAGTTACTACCTTTGTCAGCGGGGTGAAACTGTTTTTGTTCATTTATTGTATTTAAGAACTTTACAAGAATAGCCTTTTCCCTTCCCTATTTGCGTTTATCACACTA
>CACYXI010000052.1 GCA_902778265.1 uncultured Bacteroidales bacterium
TTTCGCCTTCCGGCTCCCTCCCTACGGGGGAGGGCGGGGGGAGAGGCCGAAAATTTTAATATATATGGCTACACTAAAGGAAAAAATCGGCTATGCTCTTGGTGATGCGGCTGCCGGAGGTATCACATGGAAGATAATGTCAATTGCCTTCCCATTGTTTTTCACTAACGTATTCGGACTTACGTTTGCCGATACGGCAGCGTTGATGCTTATCGCTCGTATGTTCGACGTTGTAACCGACCCAATCATGGGGTCTCTTGCTGACCGCACGCAGACACGTTGGGGCACGTATCGTCCTTGGCTCATCTTTGGAGCAATCCCTTATGGACTCGTCTTTGCCCTCCTGCTCTTCACACCAGACTTTGGCATCACGGCAAAGCGTGTATGGGCATACGGATTCTATATCCTTATGATGGCGATGTACACCCTCGTGAACGTGCCTTACGGTTCTCTCCTTGGTGTTATGACCGACGATGATAACGAGCGTAACCAGTTCTCTTCATTCCGTATGGTGGGAGCATACGCTATGGGCTTCATCACATTGTTCATCTTCCCTTACCTTCAGAAGATTGTGGGAGGTACAGAGCAGCATCAGTATGCGGTGCTCGGAGCTTCCTTTGGATTGATTGCCTGTCTTATGACGATGGCTTGCGGACTTCTGACAAAGGAGCGCATACAGCCAAAGCGTGCCGAGAGTTTCTCTTTCAGCCAGTTTGGCGACTTGTTCAAGAATAAGCCTTGGTGCTATATTACCCTCGTTGCCGTATGCACCAATTTCTTCAATGGATTCCGCTATGCCGTAGCAGGATATATGTTCACGTACTGTCTTGGCGGTGACATCACGATGGGAAGCCTTATCATCAACTTCACCGTGTTTATGGGAATAGGTGAGGCTACATGTATGATATTCGGTGGCTTGTCACCTGCATTCACCAAGTGGATTGGTTCAAAGCGCATGGCATTCGTATGGGCATCGGTAATATGCTTCGTGACCTCTGTGTTCTATTTCTTCATCCCGATGGACAGCTCGTATATCTGGGTATTGATAACCGTCTCTATCCTCACATCAGTAGGAGCAGGACTCTATTCACCTCTGCTCTGGTCTATGTATGCCGATGTTGCCGACTTCGCAACAGAGAAATTCGGAGCATCATCTACAGGTCTCATCTTCTCTTCTGGTACAATGGCACAGAAGTTCGGTGGTGCTATTTCAGGTTCGCTCATCGCAATGCTTCTCGGTATCGCAGGACTTGTCTCTACCACCGATGAGGTTACTGGTGTTACTACTGTTACCGTTACCGATGAGGAATCCGTAAAGACAATGGTATGGGCACTCTTCTCTATCTTCCCTGCTATCATGGCAGCTTTGATGGGATTCCTTGCGTTTAAGTTCCCATTGAAGAAGTAGTGGCCTCTCCCCCCGCCCTCCCCCGTAGGGAGGGAGCCGGAAGGCTAATACTCAACAAACTAATAACTAATTATTAACTATCTTGAAATATCCTATAACACATATGTTGTTTCCTTCACTTTTGCGCTCCAGCTCCCTCCCTATGGGGGAGGGCGGGGGGAGAGGCCGCCTGTTTGCTTCTATTGCCCTTGCGCTTTGCGTAGCGGGGGCTTCGGCACAGCTAACCACGAACAATGGTCAGCAATATCTGCTAAACCAGTCGCTGGATATGAGCCAGCAGTTCTTTGATATGTCGAACACTTACTTCACGGCAGATAGCCTTGCTGCATTCGATAAGGCTACTGGTGTGGGTAAGATAAAGTGGGCGCGTCAGCAACTCCATGCCCGTCAGGCTTTCAATGCCAACGGACAATGGATTATCCCTCTTGAGAACCTTGACTTCCCAGGTCCTGCATACGACCAGAGTCCTGAGTTGCAGTTCACCGTGGAGCCTGTAAATAGCCGTACCGTGCGCGTGCGTCTCTATACCTCTCCTATAATCCCAAAGGATAACTATGACGATGAGGTGATGCTTGTAAAGAAGCCTGCCGATGGTCGTGCGCAATGGAATGTTTCTGAAACAGACAAGGCTATCGTCTATAAGAGTTCCGAGGGTAGCATTGAGATACAGAAGTACCCTTGGCGACTCGTCATCAAGGATAAGAACGGTAGGGAACTGACACATACACGTGCCCTTTCTGATAATGATTCCACTCAGGTAAAGACTCATCCGCTCATGTGGATGAAGCGTGGCGTGGATAACAGTCGTGCCATCGAACCTGTATTCTCTCTTGCCCCAGGTGAGAAGATATACGGATGTGGTGAGGCTCCAAGCGGACTCAATCACGCAGGTCAGAAGCTCAATCTCTTCGTTACCGATACTCAGGGACCTGAAACCCCTGATATGTATAAGCCAATTCCGTTCTTCTTCTCTAACCGTGGCTATGGCATCTTCATGCACACCGCAGCCCCTGTTACCGTTGATTTCGGATGCTCATACATCGGCTCAACACAGCTCTTCATGGGCGATGAGAATGCCGACCTCTTCATCATGCTCGGTTCTCCGAAGGAGATACTCAACGAATATACCGACCTTGTGGGTAAGCCTACACTTCCACCGCTCTGGTCATTCGGTACATGGATGTCGCGTATCTCTTACTTCACCGAGGCAGAAGGACGTAGCGTAGCCAAGAAACTGCGTGATAACAAGATTCCGTCAGATGTTATCCATTTCGATACTGGTTGGTTCGAGGTGGACTGGCAATGCGACTATCAGTTCTCGAAGAAGAACTTCAAGGACCCAGTTAAGATGCTGAAGGACCTCAAGGCTGACGGCTTCCATACCTGTCTGTGGCAGTTGCCTTATTTCACTCCGAAGAACCGCTACTTCAACGAACTCGTGGAGAAGGGTATGGCGGTGAAGAGTCCTAACGGTCAGTTGCCTTTCGAGGATGCCGTTCTCGACTTCACAAACCCTCAGACCCGTCAGTGGTACACCGAGAAACTTCAGGGCTTGATTAAGCAGGGCGTTTCTGTTATTAAGGTAGATTTCGGTGAGGGTGCACCTCTTAATAATGGTATATACAGCAACGGTCGTACAGGTTTCTATGAGCATAACCTCTATCCTGTTCGCTACAATAAGACTGCATACGAGGCTATTGATGGTGCCAACAACGAAGGCATTATCTGGGCACGCTCTGCATGGGCAGGTTCTCAGCGTTATCCTCTTCATTGGGGAGGTGATGCCTGCACTACTAACACAGGACTTCTCGGAACCGTGCGTGCAGGACTCTCATTCGGACTTTCTGGCTTCTCTTTCTGGAGCAATGACATAGGTGGTTTCGTAACAAAGTCACCAGAGGAGTTGTATCGTCGTTGGTTGCCATACGGCTTCTTCACTTCCCATTCACGTATTCATGGTGTGGAGACAGAGCCTTGGCTCTATACCGACGGACAGTCAGACTACTCAAAGGGACAGGAGTTCATGGACTTCTTCCGTCAGTCGGCTGAGATGAAGTATAAGCTCATGCCTTACATCTACGCACAGGCAAAGCTCTGTACCGAGCAGGGATTACCAATGCAGCGTGCCCTCTTGCTTGAATATCCTGATGACCCAGGTGCTTGGCTCGTAGAGGATGAGTATATGTTTGGTAGTCAGATGCTTGTTGCCCCAATGCTTGAGGCTGGCACAACCCGCACCGTATATCTCCCAGGCGACGAGCCTTGGATTGACTATCAGACAGGCAAGACATATCAGCCAGGATGGCGTAAGATTGATGTTCCGCAATGGAAGGCTACTGGTGACCAGATGCCTATCGTGGTGCTTGTAAGGAATGGCTCTGCTATCCCTCATGTTGCCCTTGCGCAGCGCACCGACCAGATAGACTGGAAGAACATCGAATGGAAGACATATTCTGCCAATGGCGGTGCTACTATGGGCTATCTCTATCGCCCTGGTGATACCAAGGTGGAAGTAGTCAATAAATAGGATTTTTCTTTATGTTTTGGGATTTAAATAGACTGGGCGTGGTACTGCTGATTGCGATTGGCGGTGTCACCCCTACATTTTCACAGAAGCCGTCCTTGGCTTCTGCGCAGTATTCATGGGCAAGCGTCCCTGTCGTAGGTGGTGGCTTTGTCGATGGTATCATCTGCCATCCTATGGTTGAAGGACTTCGCTATTGCCGTACCGACATGGGCGGTGCCTACCGTTGGGATAACGAGCAGAAACGCTGGGTACAACTTCTCGACTGGGTTCCAGAGGCTGATTCCAATCTGCAAGGTGTTGAGTCAATAGCACTCGACCCAAGGCATCCAGAGCGTGTCTATATGGCTTGCGGAACATACACCACACTCCAAGGCTCTATCCTCCGTTCTGATGATTATGGCAAGACCTTCCAACGCACCGACGTGCCTATCCTCATGGGTGGTAACGAAGGAGGTCGTGGCAATGGTGAGCGTATGATGGTTGACCCTATGAATAGCGACATCATCTACTTCGGAACCCGACTCGATGGTCTTTGGCGTTCTACTGACCGTGGTGTTAATTGGGAGAAAGTAACAGCCTTACCTGATATTAAGGAAAAATTCGACCCTCGCGACCGTGGCGGATGGATGGGCATAAATGGATGTGGCATAAATGGTGTGCTCTTTGTTAGCGATGCCAAGGCTGATGCTGACAAGAATGCTACACAGACCATCTACATTACCTGCTCTCAGCGTGAATATGATAATCTCTTCGTAAGCAAGGATGGTGGCGATACATGGACTCCCGTACCTAATCAGCCTCTCGGATTGCGACCAACCCACATGTCGCTTGCTTCCGATGGTTGGCTGTATATCACATACGCCGATACCCCTGGTCCTTCAAATATGACCGACGGTGCCGTTTGGAAATACAACACCCTCAACGGTAAGTGGCAGGATATTACCCCTCTCCGACTTGGCGATAACGGCAGGGCAGGCTTTGGCTATGCCGCAGTATGTGTTGACCCACGCAATGCAAAGCACGTTGTCGTTACTACCCATTGCCTTTGGGGAAAAGGTGGAAACCATACCGATGAGATATTCCGCTCTACTGATGCGGGAAAGTCGTGGAAGGCTATCTATAAGCATGGCTATGAGGATGACAATACCCTCGCTCCATATACTAAGGTGGCACCGCTCCATTGGATGTTCGACATAGAGATTGACCCATTCAATTCCGACCATGCCATCTTCACTACTGGCTTTGGAGGTTGGGAGACATTCAATCTCAGCAATGTGGAGAAAAAGAATGCCAAGGTTAAGTGGCAGATAATGTCAACTGGCATTGAGGAAACCGTGCCTCTTGAACTCTATTGTCCTCCTTCTGGTGCGCATCTTCTTACGGGAGTGGGCGATTACGGAGGCTTCACCTACTACGACCTCACCAAGCCTGTTGCTACTGGTGCCAATCACGACCCTTCATTTGGCAATACCGATGGTGTATGTGGCGCATGGCATAAGCCTGAACTGATGCTTCGTTGCGGAAACATCTTCAACCACCTCACCAAGGATGCCCCAATCTCTTATTCCGAGGATGGAGGTAAGTTGTGGGTGGCTTGTAGGAATGTGCCTGGTGACATCAAGGCAGGAGAGAAAGGTGAGCCTGAGCATGGTCATGTGGCTATGTCGGCTGACGGCACCACATGGGTATGGACTCCAGAGCGCAAGCTCCCAGCCTATACCACCGATAAGGGAAATACATGGACTACATGCCAAGGTCTGCCTGAGAATATCAAGGTCATTGCCGATAAGGAGAACGACCTCCTCTTCTATGCTGTGGATGTAAGGAAACAACTATTGTATGTAAGTACAGATGGTGCACGCACTTTTAAGCAATATGCACTCTCCCTTCATCTTATGACTCATTCCACCGATGCCCGTACTGGTGAGAACCGTGGTGATACGCGAGGCGGACAGGACCGTGTGTATAGCATTCCTGGGCATACCGCCCAACTATGGCTTGCCTGCTATGACGGTCTATATTTTCTCGACCTATCCTCTGTCCTTTCTTCTTCTGAAACAAGTCTGAAACCTATCCAGAAGAGCCATGTGCGCCTTATAACAGCCTTCGGTCTTGGTAAGGCAATATCAGGCTCCGACTATCCATCCCTCTATCTCATAGGAGTGGTTAATGGTCAGTATGGCATCTTCCGTTCCACTGACAATGCCCAGTCATGGCTCCGCATCAACGATGATGAGCATCAGTTTGGTAAGTTGCTCCATATTGCAGGTGATATGCAGGACTTCGGCAGGGTGTATATCGGAACGCACGGAAGAGGCACTATCATGGGTATGCCCCAATAACCCCACTTCATGGCCAAGTTTGGCCATGAACAAAAGAAAAAACGCAAAAATGAATATATCTGAATTACGCTCTGAAATGCTCTCTTGCATTGAGCAAAACATCCTCCCTTTTTGGATTCGCTTTCAGGATGAGGAGAACGGAGGCTTCTATGGCAGAATGACTGGTGACGGCATCCTCGATAAGGAGGCAAGCAAAGGCGGAATCCTCAATGCCCGAATCCTGTGGAGTTTCTCTGCCTCATATCGTGTGCTTGGCAAACCTGAATATCTTGCTATGGCTACCCGTGCCAAGGACTATATCCTTGAGCACTTCCTCGACCCTGTGTATGGCGGAACCTATTGGGAACTGGATTACAAGGGTAATCCTATCGACACAAAGAAACAGTTCTATGCCCTCGGCTTCATGCTCTATGGTATGAGCGAATATGTTCGTGCCCTTCGTCAGCGTCCTGATGCCTCTGTGACCGAAAGCGATATACGGAAGGTGCTCGGTGTATGTATCAATCTCTTCACCTGCATTGAGGAGCATTCTCTTGATGAGGTATATAATGGCTACATCGAGGCTTGCACTCGTGAGTGGGGTGAGATTGCCGATATGCGCCTCTCTGAACTTGATGCCAACTACCCAAAGAGTCAGAACACCCACCTGCATATCATCGAGCCGTATGCCAATTTCTATCGTGTGCTAAAGGCTGAAGAACCGGGCCCGGTTCTTCCCGTATTGCTCAAAGTTGAAACCGCCCTCCGCAATCTCATTGACATCTTCTGCGATAAAATCCTGAACCCTGACACCCATCACCTTGACTTGTTCTTCGAAATGGACTGGACTCGCGGTGCAGGTTGGCTCGAAAGTTATGGTCACGATATTGAGTGCTCATGGCTCTTGCACGAGGCTGCGCTCGTTCTTGGTGACGAGGAGGTGTTGGCAAAGGTAGAGCCTATCGTGCAGTTGGTGGCAAAGGCTTCAGAGAAAGGTCTCAATCCTGACGGCTCTATGACGCACGAGGCTAATCTTGATACTGGCTATGTGGATGCCGACCGCCACTGGTGGGTACAGGCTGAAACCGTCGTCGGCTTCTATAACATCTACCAGCACTTTGGTGATGAGGATGCTCTTCAGAAGGCTCTCCGCTGTTGGCTGTATATCAAGGATAACCTCATCGACCACGACCTTGGCGAATGGTACTGGAGCCGTGACCCAGAGCGTAACATCAACCGAAAGGATGACCACGCAGGTTTCTGGAAATGCCCTTACCATAATTCACGAATGTGCCTGGAATTGATAGAAAGGATAAATTAAACTTACGCCCAAACTTGGCCGTAATAACAGCAACAACGGCCGTATTTTGGCCGTCTCATCAATATTAATATGAAGATAAATACTATAAAAAAACTCCCCCTTGGGGGGCTGGGGGGCTTGCTCCTCTTCTGCTTGCCTCTACATGCCGAGAAGGTGTCCCTCAACACCCCTCACAACTCCTTCGTCATCGACCTCGACAAAGGCGCGGAGCCTCAGTTCCTCTACTATGGTCCGTGTATCAGCAACGCCGATATGGCTAACCTCCAGAAACTGAAGGACGATAACGGGACGCGCTCCGAACTCTATCCCGCCTATGGTGCTACCCACACCATGAACGAGATTTGCCTTGCCATGCGCCATGCTGACGGAAACCTATCCACCAATCTCGTCATTGATGATTACAGCATCAAGCCTCACACAGAGAAGGCTCCTAATGGCGAGTCACGCTCTGGACAGTTGCTTACCATTACTTTGAAGGATGCCCTCTACGCAACCACCGTGCACCTCTATTATCTTGCCTACAACGACCTTGATATGCTTGAGTCATGGACCGACATCACCAACGGTGAGAAGAAGACCGTGACTCTCACGCAGTTCTATAACCCTCTCCTGCCTATCCGTCGTGGCAACGTGCACGTCACCCATTTTCATGGCTCTTGGGCAAGTGAGGCGCAACTTGTGCAGGAACCTCTCAACACAGGTCTGTTCGAGATTAAGAACAAGGACGGACTCCGCAATGCCACTTCCGACCGCAACGAGGTGATGCTCTCTCTTGATGGTCCTGCCCGTGAGAATAACGGTGATGTGATTGGTGCCGTCCTCTCTTACAGCGGAAACTTCCGTATCACTATTGATACTGACGAAACCGACTACCACCAGTACTTTGCAGGTATCAATCCCGACAACTCCGAGTATCACCTCAAGAAGGGTGAGACCTTCACCACTCCTCGCTCTGCCTATACCTATTCCGTCAGCGGAACCAACGGCGTGAGCCAGACCTTCCACTCATGGGCGCGTAAGTATATGCTCCGTCACGGCGACAAGGAGCGTATGATTCTGCTCAATTCATGGGAGGGCGTGTATTTCGACATCAACCATGAAGGTATGAATCAGATGATGCACGATATTGCAAGCATGGGCGGTGAGTTGTTCGTTATGGACGATGGCTGGTTTGGCAATAAGTACCGCCGTATCACCGACAACGCTGCGCTTGGTGATTGGGTTGTAGATACCCAGAAATTGCCTGAAGGCATAGAGCGACTTCTTGCCGATGCAAAGAAGAATGGTGTGAAGTTCGGTATATGGATTGAGCCTGAAATGGCTAACACCACCTCAGAACTCTACGAACAGCATCCCGACTGGATTATCAAGGCTCCAGGGCGTGAGCCTGTGCAGGGTAGGGGTGGCACTCAGGTAGTCCTCGACCTATCAAATCCGAAAGTTCAGGATTATGTATTCTCCATCGTTGATAATCTCCTTACGAAATATCCTGAGATTGCCTATATCAAGTGGGATGCCAATGCCCCTGTGATGAATCATGGCAGTCAGTATCTCCCGATGGCAGACCAAAGCCACCTTTATATAGAGTATCATCGTGGCTTGATTAATGTATGCGAGCGTGTCCGTGCCAAGTATCCTGACGTGGTTATTCAGGATTGTGCTTCAGGTGGCGGACGTGCCAACTATGGTCTCCTGCCTTACTTTGACGAGTTCTGGGTAAGTGATAACACCGATGCCCTCCAGCGTGTATTTATGCAGTGGGGAACGAGTTATTTCTTCCCTGCAATAGCGATGGCAAGTCATATTTCTGCCGTGCCAAATCATGCTGTGTATCGCACCACATCGTTGAAGTTCCGCTGTGATGTGGCTATGAGCGGTCGTCTTGGAATGGAGATTCAGCCAAAGAATATGACTGATGATGAGAAGGCTTTCTGCCGTCAGGTAATCACGGATTACAAGAAGATTCGTCCTATTATTCAGTTCGGTGACCTCTTCCGTCTGCACTCCCCATACGCAGGTGATAACCTTGCATCCGAGATGTATGTATCAAGCGATAAGCAGAATGCGGTTTTCTTCTGGTGGAAACTCGAAACTTTCAAGAATCAGCACCTCCCTCGTGTCCGCATGGCAGGTCTTGATGCCAATCGTATGTATCGCATTCACGAACTCAACCGCATTGACGATACCGAATTGCCATGCGAGGGTAAGGCATACAGCGGTGCCTTCCTTATGCAGACAGGGCTCGAAATGCCTGTGGCTCATAATGTGGATTACAGCAAGCGCAACGACTGGTCCAGCCGAGTGCTCACGCTGACTGCTGAGTAAAGTCCCATTTCTCCATAGACAAAGAAAACCACCAAGACGAATTGTCCTGGTGGTTTTTTATTACGATTTCAATTTCTATTTTTTTCTTCTGAGTGAGGATTATTTCTTCTCTAACTTGCGAACTGGAATTTCTTTTACGTTAAGTGAGTCTATATTAATGCGAGTTTTCTTAGCATAGTCGTAGTAGTAATCGTCGTCACCATAGTCCTCGTAGTCTCTAATCTTGGTAAGGTCGAAATCTGTATAAGTGTTTGCGCCATCCTTGAACGTACCCCAGAAATGAGTCTTACTCAGATCGTATTTATATATCTCTATAGTGGTATGGGAGGAACGGAAGGTGATGTAGATGTGATCGTCTTTCACTTCCCAGAAAATACGACTACGGTAATAATCGCCTCCGTAATAATAATCTGTCCAATAGCCTGTGCCAGCCGTATATTGGCCTTCTATATCCCTGCTGAAGGAGATTTCTGTGTATGTGTACTTTTGTGTACGACCGCTGTGTTCATAGTAGGTGTGCATGTCGCCTTGCCATACCCCTCTGAGTGCTCGACTGGTCAGTACGTCCTCATCGCATGATGTGAGTGTGCAGAGGGCGATGATTAATACAGATAAAAGTGAGATAATCTTTTTCATATCCTTTTTTTGTTAAATGTTTGGGTTAATGTAAATTAATGAGTGCAAAATTAATAAAAAAAAATAAAAAAAGAAAAGGATTTCCCTCATTTATCGTGGAAAATCCCTATTTGGCTTCTTTGTGTCCGCATTCTGTCGTTCAAACCATGGATTTGGCTCTTTGTACCTGTTGTAGTCAAAGCTTATTCCGAACGAGAAGGAAGGTGACACTTTGTATTCTGCTCCTATGCCAATGCGGTCGCCGAGGTCATCCATCCAATAGGGTGGGAGAGGTATATGACGATTGTTGAGCAATGATTTCTGACCATAGGCATACACGTTGAGACGGTCGGTAGCCTGATATGAGAGAATAGCCGATAGTCCTGCGCTTCGGAAAGAATCGTGCGCCCATGAGGTGTTCTTTATGTAGCCTCCTATTGCTCCACTGTACTTCTTGCCAAGTGGCATAGCATACATAAGTGAGGCATTCTCAGAGAATCCTGCTCCGCTCCATGTGTGTCCGCTGCCAAAGGTTGAGAACACCGACATACCGAGCGATGCATTGAAACCTTCGTGAAGTTTCCATGTGTGCCAGTTTTGCCATCCAAGGTAAGGAAAGTGGAAGTAAGGCATTTGCCCATACTCATTGAGTGTGGGCAGATTGATGGAGACACTATCGCATAGTTGTGGCATAAGGTTTTGCGTTGGTGTCTCATTAACAGTATATACCTCATCGCTTATGGCAAGATCTGTACTTGCTTCTTGCGCAAATGTGGCAAGAGGCAGGGCGAGGAGTGCTATATATAATAATGTGTGACGTGTCATATACGTTTCTGTTTTTTCTGGATGCAAAGATAAAATAAAAAAGTGATATCGCAAATGTTTTCCATTTTTTTAACGCAAAGTGTTGTTTCGGGTTCCCTGTATTCTAATAAAAACAGAAGAAAATTGAGAAATTGTTTGGTAGTCTCGCAAAATATCATTACTTTTGCATCATAGACGAAAGGTTAATAGACCTAATATCATTAATTCCTAAACATCTAAACAAAACAAAAACATGACAAATCGTTTTATTCTGAACGAGTTAAGTTATTTCGGCGCAGGTTCCCGTCTGGAGCTGCCAAGTGTTGTATCTCGCCTCGGCTTCAAGAAGGCTTTGGTCGTAACGGACGAGGGACTTGTGAAGTGTGGTGTATGTAAGATGTTGACTGACGTGATGGATTCCGCAGGCATTCCTTACGAAATCTTTGATGAGGTGGTGCCTAATCCGACGGTGACGAATGTGAAGAATGGTGTCGTTGCCTTTGCCAACTCAAAGGCAGACTTCATAGTGGCAATAGGCGGTGGAAGCTCAATGGACACGGCAAAGGGTATCGGTATCGTTACCAACAACCCAGAGTTTGGTGACGTGGTTAGCCTTGAGGGATGTGCGCCTACGAAGCATAAGAGCGTGCCTATCATCGCATTCCCTACTACGGCAGGAACAGCAGCCGAGACAACCATCAACTACGTAATCATTGACGAGAAGGCACGTAAGAAGATGGTATGCGTTGATCCGAACGACATACCATGCTGTTCAATCGTTGATGCCGAACTGATGTGTTCTTTGCCAAAGGCAACTACGGCGGCAACAGGTATGGATGCTCTGACTCATGCCATTGAGGGGTATATCACGAAAGCTGCGTGGGAGTTGTCGGATATGTTTGAGATAGAGGCTATCCGCCTGATAAATAAGTATCTGCGCTTGGCGGTGTTCGACCCTGAGAATCCGAAGGGACGTGAGGGAATGGCACTTGCTCAGTATGTGGCAGGTATGGCGTTCTCTAACGTAGGACTTGGTGTGGTTCATGGTATGGCGCATCCGATGGGTTCTCTGCATAACATCCCTCATGGAGTGGCAAATGCACTATTGTTGCCAACAGTCATGGAATTCAATGCCCCTGTATGCCGTGAGAAGTATGTGGAGATAGCAAAGGCAATGGGAGCATACAAGGAGGATATGACGATGGTTGAGGCTTCGAAGGCTGCATGTGATGCTGTTCGTGCCTTGGCAATAGAGGTCGGCATACCACAGCATCTGTCGGAGATAGGTATCTACTCAAAGGACATCGACGCTCTTGCCGATCAGGCTATTGCGGATGTCTGCACACCAGGCAATCCACGTAATGTAACGCGCGATGATATCGTGGCATTGTATAAGAAACTATTATAAACAATGGTATTTATGTGAAAAGTTTATTAGTGGAGGATTTTTGTAAATCCTTCACTTTTTTTTGAATTATTTGGTTGTTTCATTTTTTTGCAGTAATTTTGCACTCAATAAATAAATGAATAATGAACAATGAAAAATAATAAAATACATGTTATGGTGTAACTTGTATTTTTCACTTTTCATTTTTAACTTTTCACTTAAAAGAGTAAATGAGGCTTAGACTGACTATAATGAACTTCCTGGAGTTTGCCGTCTGGGGAGCGTATCTCACAAGCATGGGCGCGTATCTTGCCGAGGCGGGATTTGGCTCTATAATTGGGTGGTTCTATTCGATACAAGGAGTGGTTAGCCTGTTCATGCCTGGAATAATGGGCATAGTGGCAGACCGATGGATTCAGGCACAGAAATTGCTGTCATTGTGTCATCTGATGGCAGGACTGTTTATGGGGACTACGGGCTTCTATGGCATGACATCGGGATGCGAGATAGGCATTCTGTTCACCCTCTATGCACTGAGCGTGGCATTCTTCATGCCGACTATTGCGCTCAGTTATTCCGTTGCATTTAATGCGCTCTCTACGAATGGATATGATACGGTGAAGGCATTCCCTCCTATAAGAATTTGGGGTACGATAGGCTTCATCTGTACGATGGTAACGGTGGATTTGCTCGGCTTCCAGACCACAAGCAAGCAGTTCTTGGTAAGCGCAACGTTGAGCCTTGTGCTTGCTATGTATAGCCTTACGTTGCCTGCATCACCAGTTAATGAACAGACAGATAAGTCATCATCGTTGATAGTAAGGATATTCGGTCTTGACTCGTTCAAGTTGTTCAAAAAGAAGAAGATGGCGTTATTCTTCATCTTCTCGATGTTCATAGGCGTATGCCTTCAGATAACCAATGGATATGCCAATCCGTTCATCACATCGTTTAAGGATGTGGCGGAATATGCAGATACTTTCGGAGCGCAACACGCTAACATCCTTATATCATTATCGCAGATAAGCGAGACGTGCTGTATTCTTCTTATTCCTTTCTTTCTTAAGAAATTCGGAATAAAGAAGGTGATGATGATAGCAATATTTGCGTGGGTACTGAGGTTCGGACTGTTTGGCTTGGGCGATACAGGCTCAGGATTGTGGATGTTCGTGCTGAGTTGCATAGTGTATGGCGTGGCATTCGATTTCTTCAATATCTCAGGAGCATTGTTCGTGGATAAGAACACGGATGCAGATACACGCTCATCGGCACAGGGCTTGTTCATGATGATGACAAATGGATTCGGTGCAACCGTAGGTACGCTTTCGGCTCAGGCAGTGGTGAATGCTTTCGTATATGATGAAGGTGTGAGCGATGCGCTTGCAGGATGGAGAACTTCATGGTTCATATTCGCAGGGTATGCACTCGTGCTGTTGGTGCTGTTCGCGCTGATATTCAGACCGAAGGAGAAATAAACGTAATTGTTACGGCCAAACTTGGCCGTAATGAGGAAAAAAGCACATGAAAAAATGATGAGAAAAATAAAACTGAAATACATGGGCATACAACTGATGGTGAACAATATGGAGATTGGCATCATCAGTCTTACGGATGAGGAAGAGACACGTCATCTGAGCATAGTATGTGATAGGTTCACGAAGTTCCAGTTCGACCTTCGCACAGACCTTGAGCATACGGATGAGGAGTTGGTGCATTCCTTTGGGGATAGCGCAGGAAAGACACTTCTTCCAGAGGCTCTGATGGGTATCATCAACTATATGACTGACCTGAAACTATGCGTGGTGATAACCAACGTGGTGGATGGAATTTATAGGGCAGTGATAGAGGATGAGCGTACTGGTACCACCTTCCCAGTGAAGGCTACCGAAGGCGTTCTGCTTACGCTTGCCAATAAGCATGTGCCACTCTATGCCGAGGCTACGCTGTGGCAGTATCAGAGCGTGCCATTGAAGAAAGGACAGCCAGGAGTGGCTATTCCTATCAATTCTCTTACAAAGGAAATGCTTGAGGCATCGCTTGAGAAGGCTATCGAGAACGAGGAATACGAAACGGCGAAGCATATCAAGGAGGAACTGGATAGGAGGACAAAGGAATGAAGGAAGCAAGGTATTTCAATGTTCCGAAGGCAGGAGAACTTGATGAACTTCCGCAGGAAGAGGCACAGCACGCAATACGTGTGCTGAGGCTTGTGGAGGGCGACGAGATATTCCTGATGGATGGTGAGGGCGTTTTCTTCAGGGCGGAGGTCACTCTTGCCCAGGGAAAGCATTGCCACTACCGCATCATCGAGAGCATTCCGCAAGAGAAGGGATGGAAAGGACATCTGCATATCGCTATGGCTCCTACGAAGATGATGGAGCGAGTGGAGTGGATGGTGGAGAAAGCCACGGAGATAGGTGTGGATGAGTTCTCGTTTCCGCTCTGTAAGTTCTCGGAGAGGAAGCAGATGCGAAAGGATAGGGTGGAGAAGATAGTGGTTTCTGCCGTTAAGCAGAGCCGAAAGCCGTGGATGCCTATCGTAAATGATATGATGCCTTTCTCGGAGATTATCAAGAAGCACCCTAAAGGGTATATCTGCCATTGTTATGATGAAGTGCCAAGAACGGATTTCTTCGAAGAGATAAATAATGCTAATATCGGTGAGGATGAAGAGGTTATGGTACTCGTAGGGCCAGAAGGTGATTTCTCTATCGAGGAAGTAAAGATGGCTGTTGAGGCTGGGTATAAGTCGGTGTCGCTCGGTTCGGCACGATTGAGAACAGAAACCGCAGGTTTGTCGGCTGTGATGATGATGCAGTTGGCAGTAAGGAATAAATTATAAAATGATAAATACAGATTACCTTTTAAACTTTAGGTGAAACTTGTATTTTTCATTGTTCATTGTTCACTTTTCATTTAAGTGCATAAATAATAAAATGAAAAATAATAAAATTATAAAATACAGATTTCTATCGAATAAGTGTAACTTGTATTTTTCATTGTTCACTTTTCATTTTTCATTTATTTTCATCCTTCTCTTGGCTTCATGCACTAACGAGCAGAAATCATATTACGATGCAATCCCTTCGCAGAGCAAGGCACTCGTGCGTGTGGCTTCAGAGGATAGGGCAAGGGCAAGTATTGAATTGTTCTTGGGCGATGGCGCATTGACGGCATCGGAAAAGACAGGCATGGATATGACTTTGCCTGTATATCTCTTCGTGGCTCCTGATGGTAGTTTCGGGGCTTGTGCAAAGGTGACGGATGATGATGAAGTGGAAGACCTGTTGGAGGCTCTTGCAAAGTCGGGAAAGGCTTCTAAGGTGAAGGAACTGAAGGATTGCAAGTATGCCGTTGTAAACAGGAACTTCCTCGTGGCATATAATGAGGATGCGCTCGTTGCGGTCGGTCCTATACTTGCTTCTGATGAGCAGAAGGTGGCAAAGAGAACGCTGATATACCTTGCGCTCGACCCAGAGCGTGGCATTGGTGCTACGGATATCTTTAAGGAAATAGAGGGTGCGAAGGCTCCTGTTTCGCTCGTAGCGAGCGTGAGTGTGATGCCAAAGAAACTCGTTGTGCCTTTCCTTATCGGTACTCCTACAGGAACGAATACGGATGATGTGTTGCTCAAGGCTGATGTGACCGTTTCTGATAGCGTGTTGACTCTCGTGGGTAGTACTACTTCTGATAATCTGCTTATCCGTCAGGGCATTGACAATGCGAAGAATATCCTTGCGAAGGGTAATAGCGAGGAAATCATTCGTATCATGGAGTCGAACAAGGACTTTATGACGATGCTCAATAGTGGTGGCTTCCGTGAGAAATTACAGAAAGTGCAAGGTCGTATGCTCATAACCCAGAGTGGAAATGATACTGAGGTTGAGACGCTTCAAGAGGCAGATGACAATACCATTATGAAGGTAGTGGTGGATTTGAAATCGCTCGATAAGGAGGTGATGAGCATCTTTGAGCCATTCTTGGGAAGTATCAGCACTATAAATTATAAAATTATAAAATGAAAAATTATAAAATACAGATTGGTAACTTGTATTTTTCATTTTTAATTGTTCATTTTTCATTTAACTGGTTTTGGAAAAGATAACATTCAATAATGTGCTTCCTGCCGTGTTCAAGGGACAGCAGATGCAGTCGGAGATATGGCAGACGGAGACGGTCTTTGAGAAGGGCAAGACGTACCTCGTGCTTGCTGACTCAGGAAAGGGAAAGAGTACGTTCTGCTCGTATGTACTTGGCTATCGCTCTGACTATGAGGGAAGTATTCTCTTCGACTCGGAGAACGTGAAGAGGTATGGCGTGGATAAGTGGTGTTCTCTTCGCCGTACCACGATTAGTCATCTGTTTCAGGAACTCCGTCTCTTTCCCGAACTCACGGCAATGGAGAATGTGCAGATAAAAAACTCGCTCACAGGGCATAAGACCGAAACTGAGATACTTGACTGGTTCAAGCGTCTTGGCATAGAGGATAAGGTTGATACAAAGATTGCGCACATGTCATTCGGTCAGCAACAGAGGGTGGCTATGATGCGTGCTTTGGTTCAGCCTTTCGATTTCCTCCTGGTTGATGAGCCTATCTCTCATCTTGACGATACTAACTCTGCCATTATGGCTGATATTATGATGACAGAAGCAAAAAGCCAAGGGGCTGGGGTGATAGTCACCAGTATCGGTAAGCACATGGAGTTGGAGTATGATAGGGTGATTAAATTATAAAATGAAAAATAATAAAATGATAAAATACAGATTAGTAACTTGTATTTTTCATTTTTCACTTTTCACTTTTTCATTTAAAATATGATTTGGAAACTACTCAGAGCGCATATTAGCGTACCGCAGTTCGTGGGGTTTTTCTTCGCGAACCTCTGCGGAATGATAATAGTGCTTCTCGGAATACAGTTCTATAACGACGTACTGCCAGTCTTCACGCAGGAAGACTCATTCATGAAGGCAGATTATGTCATGGTGTCAAAGCATATCGGCATGGGTACTACCATAAGTGGTGCCAATACTGACTTTACCAAAAATGAGATAGAAGATGTTGCTTCGCAACCATTCGTAAGTAAGGTGTGCGGATTCACTTCTACCAACTATAAAGTGGATGCCCACATGGGTATCTCTGGTCAGCCTGTGCTGTCGAGCGAGTTGTTCTTTGAGTCTGTTCCTGATGATTTCGTAGAGATAGACAAGAATTTATGGGGATGGAAGGAAGGGCAGAAGGAAGTGCCTGTAATCGTTCCTCGAACATATATCAATATGTATAACTTCGGTTATGCCCAGAGCCATAATGCACCAAAGATTTCAGATAGTGTGATGGGAATGATTGATTTCTCTATTGTGATAAAGGGTGATGGCAAAGAAGATACCTACAAGGGTAGGGTAGTGGGCTTCTCTTCAAGTCTGAGTAGCATACTCGTTCCGCAGGCATTCATGGATTGGAGTAACGCTTACTATGCCCCAAAGGATGAGGCGAGCCATACAAGGCTTTTGATGCAAGTGACCAATGCAACTGACAAAAATGTCAGTCAGTATCTGGAAGATCATGGCATGGAGATAGAGCAAGACCAGATGAATCAGGAAAAGATAGCGTATTTCCTTCGCCTTGTGGTTAGTCTGGTGCTGATCATCGGACTCGTAATCTCTGCCCTGAGCTTCTACATCCTCATGTTGAGTATTTATCTGCTCGTGCAGAAAAATGCCCAGAAACTCGAAAACCTGCTTCTTATAGGCTATTCACCATCGAGGGTAGCACGTCCGTATCAGATGCTTACGGCTATCCTAAACCTCATAGTCCTTGTTATCGCCATCGTGGCGGTTATGATAGTAAGGTCTTATTACATGACGATGATAGAGGATGTTTACCCTGAACTCTCGAAAGGCTCATTGTGGCCGATGCTCATTGTCGCTATGACATTATTCGTTGTCGTAACGTTTGTGAATGTCTTTGTGATTCGTAGAAAGATAATACGAATATGGTATAGAAAAGATTAGAAGGCCAATATATGCCGATAGCGCCCCGACTTCTTCGATGTTCGGGGCGCTTCGTGTATATGCGGATAATCATTCATTTCCCTCGTATCAATTCAAGCATTTCCCTCTTTGTCATTGCCTTCTGAATTTATCTCAAAAGCTTCTTAAAATTTCTTTATTCCAAGTGTTAAATAATAAATTGCAGTTAAAGAGAGAGAATTAAAGTTTAAAAAAAAGCAAAAAACATGACAAAATGGCGGAATTACATTTTTTGCGCTTAAATTTGCACTCGGAAATCTGAAACGAGCGAGGATGCTATGCACGTTGCACCCAGAATCTCGAAAAGATTAAAGAATGATAAAAAGGTAGTGTAAATGCAAACTGCATTAAACCTTCAGCCATGCACTTTAATCTAACAGAACAGAAATTAGGTTAACAAAAATAATAATCATGAACAAAAAGACATTTTGCAATTTTGCTGTCGCAGCACTTTGTGTGACATCGCTTACATTCTCTGTTGCAGCCTTCAGCGAGGCTAAGGCTGCTCAATCTCCTAATACTCCTGCCGCTCCTGCAGGTCAGCCAGTTGATTTGACTTATGCAGCAGAAAAGGCTCTGCCATGCGTCGTACATATTAAGTATCTCCAGAACTCAAAGGTTCAGGAAGTTGAGGTTCAGAGTGATCCATTCGGCGATTTCTTCGACCCATTCGGAATGTTTGGCCAGCGTGGTCAGGGACAGAACCAGAAGCGTAAGGTGCAGACTCCTAAGAAGGAGGGGGCCGGCTCAGGTGTCATCATCTCTTCTGATGGCTACATCGTAACCAACAATCACGTGGTTGAGGGCGCTGACGAGCTCACCATTACCCTCAACGATAACCGCGAGTATTCAGCACGTATCATCGGTACTGATAAGACTACCGACCTTGCCCTCATCAAGGTCAATGCGAAGGATCTCCCTGCTATCACCGTCGTTTCAAGCGATGATATCAAGGTGGGTGAGTGGGTTCTCGCTATCGGACACCCATTCAATCTTCGCGCTACCGTAACCGCAGGTATCGTTTCTGCAAAGGCACGTTCACTTGGCGCTAACGGCGTAGAGGCATTCATCCAGACTGATGCTGCTATCAATGCTGGTAACTCAGGTGGTGCTCTCGTTAATGTGAAGGGTGAGCTTGTTGGTATCAACGCAATGCTCTATTCTCAGACTGGTAACTTCACAGGCTACGGATTCGCTATCCCTACAACTATTATGAATAAGGTAGTGGATGATCTGAAGCAGTATGGTCAGGTACAGCGTGGTCTGCTCGGTATTCAGGGTACAGATGTTCGCAGATACCTTGATGAGCAGAAGTCACAGCAGAATGAAGTTGACCTTGGCACAAACGATGGTATCTACGTTGTGAAGGTTGCAGAAGGTACTGCTGCCGAGGATGCTGGTATCGAGGATGGCGATGTAATCACAAGCATCGAGGGGCAGAAGGTTACGAAGATGGCTGAGCTTCAGGAGATTCTCGCTACAAAGCGCCCTGGTGACAAGGTTAAGGTTACTCTCCTCCACAAGAAGAAGTCAAAGACCGTTGAGGTTACTCTCAAGAACGAGCAGGGCAATACTAAGGTAGTTAAGGATGCCGACCTTGACGTTCTCGGTGCTCAGATTCGTGAGGTGAACGAGAAGGAGAAGGAAGAGCTCGACATCAAGTATGGCTTGAAGGTTACAAAGATCAATACCGGTAAGTTCAAGGAGCGTGGCATTCCTGTTGGCTTCATCATCCAGACCGTCAATGACTCACCTGTGAAGGAGCTTTCTGATCTTAGCGATGCCGTTAAGCAGGCTAACAAGAGCAAGGATCCAGTTCTCTACATCAAGGGTATCTATCCTTCTGGTAAGAAAGAGTACTTCACCGTGCCTCTCGGAGACTAAAGGATATTTACTATTTGACGATTTACTATTTATTTACGATTTTTGTCCTCGTATTGACATTTACGATTTATGGTTAGCGCAAAATAGTAAATACATCAAAATAGTACATAAATAGTACATCGTAAATAGCTAAATAGTAAATTATGTAGCTTTCAAATTGAAAGCAAAACATACTAAATATCTTATAAAAGAGCGAAATTATCGTTATTAAGCGATTTTTTCGCTCTTTTTGTTTGTTGTTATCGGAAAAAATAGTAATTTTGCACACATGACATTGATAATTGTAGCAATACTGTTTATTAGCTATATACTAATAGCTACCGAAAGGCTCACCAACATCAACAAGGCTGCCATCGCAGTCTTTGCCGGAACTGTTGGTTGGGTGCTCTATATAAGTTGGGGTAGCGACTTTATCATGTCGAACCATCAGGGCGAGTATCTTAACTTCCTGCATGGGGCTACAGCTACCAGTGATGCCGTGAAAAGCTATATCTGGCAGAATATATTCATACAATGCGTGGGAAAGGCTTCCGAGGTGGTGCTCTTCCTTCTGGCTACGATGACGATAGTCGAGATTCTGCACAACAACGGATGCTTCGACTTCCTCACCATCTGGCTCCGCACACGCAATAGTCGTTTGCTGATGTGGAAACTGGCGGCATTCTCATTCATCCTGTCTGCCAATCTCGATAACATCTCTTCTACGGTGATGATGCTTACCGTAACCAATCAGATACTTCCACGCACTCGTGATAGGATTATCTATGGTGCAGTAGTCGTACTGGCTGTCAATTTCGGCGGTGCACTAACGGTTATCGGCGACCCTACATCGCTCGTACTCTGGAATATGGGTGCTATAACGGCAACTTCATACACACTATCTCTGCTCTTCCCATGCCTCATAGCGTGGATGCTGCCTACCTATCTCATTGGCAGAACATTGAGCGAGACCGTACAGCTCGACCGCCCTACGCTTCCTTATCGTGGCGACGACACCAACCTCAACGTGTGGCAGCGTATCGTGGTGCTCTTCGTGGGCATCGGTGGTCTGTGGTTCATCCCTACGTTCCATAGCATCACCAAGCTCTCACCATTCCTCGGTGCATTCTGCGTGCTCTCTATCCTCTGGATAGTAAACGAGATTTTCAACAGAAACATAATGAGTTCTGACCGAAGAATGACACGCTCTATTCCACGTCAGCTTCAGTATTCCATCATTCAGCTCATGCTCTATGTAATGGGAATAATGCTTGCCGTAGGTGTGGTAAGCGAGACGGGAGCATTCGCCCGACTTGCCGAGCAGCTTGAAGGGTATAGCGCAAGCATCTGGCTACTTGGAGTGATTAGCGGATTCATCAGCATATTCCTCGACAACTTTGCCACGGCAATGACTATGATCTCTATCTTTGACGTGAATGAGGTTGTGCAGCCCACTCAGCCATACCTTGCCGATATGGTGCAGAATGGAGCATATTGGAAGATAATAGGCTATGCCACTGCCGTTGGAAGTAGTGTACTGACCGTAGGTAGTGTGTCTGGCATTGTCTATATGCGTGCAGAGCGTGTCGGAATGTCGTGGTACTTCAAGCACGTTGGATCTAAGGTGCTGCTTGCCGGAATACTCGGACTCGCGGTGCTGTATTTTACTGTATAATCAATAAAATAATTTTCAGGCATAACATTAACAATTAAATTAAACGAAACACTATGGCAAAAATCGAGACTATTGGCATTCTCACATCAGGCGGCGATGCTCCTGGAATGAATGCAGCCATTCGTGCCGTGACTCGTGCCGGCATCTACAACGGATTTAAGGTTAAGGGTATCTATCGCGGATATGACGGCCTTATTAATGGTGAGATGAAGGATTTCACCACTGAGAACGTGAGTGGTATCATCACTCTCGGCGGTACTATCCTCAAGACTGCCCGCTCAAAGGAGTTTATGACAATGGAGGGTATGCAGAAGGCATACGACCAGCTCAAGGCTAACGGCGTTGACGCGCTCATCGTGTGCGGTGGTAATGGCTCTCTGACTGGTGCCATGAACTTCGCTAACGAGTTCGACGTGCCTTGCATCGGTCTGCCCGGCACTATCGATAATGACCTCTACGGAACAGACTCTACTATCGGATATGATACAACGATGAACACCATCATGGAGTGTGTTGACCGCATCCGCGACACCGCACAGAGCCATGAGCGCATCTTCTTCATCGAGGTTATGGGACGTGATGCAGGCTTCCTTGCTCAGAACTCAGCCATCGCCTGTGGTGCAGAGGCTGCCATCATTCCAGAGGAGGCAACCGATGAGGACCAGTTGGCTGAATTCATGAAGCGCGGCATACGTAAGTCAAAGAAGTCATGTATCGTTATCGTGTCAGAGTCTCCTAAGTGCGGCGCCCTCTACTATGCAGAGCGTGTCAAGAACGAGTTCCCTGGCTATGACGTGCGCGTGTCAATCCTCGGACACCTCCAGCGTGGCGGTAGTCCTACAGCC
>CACYXI010000053.1 GCA_902778265.1 uncultured Bacteroidales bacterium
ACAACCGTATTGGCGTTAAACTGAACATAGCCAGATGAATTATACTTGAACTTACCAGCAGTTGCATCAACGTCAAGAGCAACACCCGCTACATCAGAACCAATCTCACCACTATTGCCCTCATAGCTTGTATCAGAACCAATAGAAGAAGGTACGCCGTTCTGCCAATCCCATGTTGCAACACGCTCTGGCTCAGATGTTCCACCAGAAGAAGCAGGTTCATTCTGTTTTACAACAATCTTCTTAGCATAACCACTTTCTGTAACTGTCATTGTAGCATAGCCAAGCTTAACATCAGCATCAGTAGCAATATACTTATAGAATCCATCGTTTTTTGTTACAGTATTACTACCAATAGTATATCCAATGGCATAAGTGGGATCTGAAAAATTAGAAATTTCTATCTGATCCTTATTTGTCTTTACAGGAATCTGAATGATTGTATTCGCATTAATCTGAATATCACTAGTACGCGCTTTACTATTAAACTTACCATTAGTGGCATCCACATAAAGTTCTACACCTTCTACATCAGAAGCCACCGTTCCACTATTCTTCTCAATAGCAGCAGCTCCAGCAGGACAATCGGAGTTCGAAAAGTCCCAAGTACACTTCGTCACACCAGCCCATGACAACCCTGTTCCCATAACTAACAGGAACAACGTCAATAATGTTCTAATTCTTTTCACCATACAATTTATTGTTTATGTTAATATTTTCAAATATAAAGTCAAAAAATACCCGTAAGTGTTAAAAGATATTCAGATGCAAAGATACAAATCTTTTTTCTTTTCTCCAAATTTTTATTGTGATTTGTTGTATTTTTCCCACGAATATGTTTAATTAACACTATTATACATATAATTTTCACTACGCGGGAGCATAAAAGGGGTTGAGTATTTGCAGATTAAGTAGATAATCAAGACGCGCAGAAATGTTAAAAAATCAACAAATCGACCTGTATGGTTGAAACGGTTAAGATCTAAAATATTAACGAGACATTAATGTGTGATTAATGCGATATTATATGTTTCACTTCGTAAGAAAAGGTTTAGCTCGGCGGCCGAAGGGAAAGCCAACATTAATTATCATAAATTCTATACCGCATTAATTCTTGTTTTTCTGCATCCTGAAAGATATTAATGTCTGAATTAACGTCTTAATTTGTGTCCTAATTAATGTTTCGCCGTAAGCATTTTTTATAACACGTTAATTTGGACGTTAATTAGGACATTAATTGAAACATTTATATTATAACCGTACAGGTTGAAAAAATCCTGGAAAAAAACTTTTTCGCACAAACCCTACCCCCCTACACCAGCACCCCTTATATTCATCTAAGCCTCAACAACTTGTAGCGATTTCAAATATACGCGAACCCTACACCGACCCTACACCAACCCTACACCCGAACCTGAATTTTTCAGAAATTCAGGTTAATTGATAATTTATAATGAATAATTAATATTTAGATGTAAAAAGCGCTTCAAATACTAACTACATTATTCATTATTCACTATTCATTATTCATTTTTCTGCATTACAAATGCAGAAAAGGGTGTAGGGTGGGTGTAGGATTGGTGTAGGGTTTGCGTATATTTGGAATCCTTGTAACGCACTAACATTATGCACGTTACATAGGGTGCTGGTGTAGGGGTGTAGGGTTTTCACGAAAAAGTTTTTTCTGAACCAAATTTCCCTATTTTTCACTTTTCATTTCTCATTTACTTCAGGTTCGCTTTCCTTCGCTTCTAATTCGCTTCTAATCCGCTTCTAATCCCTTTTGGCAAATGGGACTTACAAGGGATTTGCAACGGACTTGCAACGGACTTAGAGCTGAGGTATTAAGAAAATGTACAGTTTTTTATAATCAAGAATTAGAGAATTAGAGAATTTTTCTTTTGAATTTATAAGAATTTGAGAAAGGTCGCTTACGCTCCTGCCAATCACGCGCATTCCCAATGCTACGCAAGTAGCAAAAATTCTCTCATTCGCATTAATTCAAAAATATCTCTAATTCTCTAATTCTTGATAAGAAAATTCGGGAAATTACGCAGACTGACAATTATTGTCAGTTCAAAGCAGCTTGCTGCCAGACAATTATAATTGGTCGAATTCGCGTTATTATCTTATCAGAGTACTGGTCGAACTATTTCTTCAACTTCTTCTTGATAACGAAATAGACAACAGCAAGGAGAACAAGTGCAATGATGGCATACTTAATATACTCGCCATACTCTTCGATCTTGCCCTGAAGCTGATCCTCTGGCACAACGCTATAAAGATACCACCCAAGACCTGCGAGAATGCAATTCCACACACCAGCTCCAATGGTCGTAAAGAGAAGGAAACTACCAAAGTTCATCCTTGCAAGTCCGGCAGGAATACTGATGAGGTGACGAATGCCAGGGATGAGACGGCCTGTGATAGTTGCCACCTTACCATGATCATCAAAATACTTCTCGCTCTTCTCCACCTTTTCCTGATTGAGAAGACACATCTTACCCCATTTGCTATTAGCAAAGCGATAGATAACTGGACGACCGAGATACTTGCCCGCAAGATAGTTGATTGTAGCACCACAATCAGCACCGATAGTGGCAAACAATATCACGAGCCATACATTAATACTTCCACCAGCAGCATGATATGCAGCAGGTGATACTACGAGTTCTGACGGTACCGGTATCACGGTACTCTCCAACAACATCAAAAAGAAGATTGTTGTGTAATTCAGATTTGATAGAAGTGATGAGAACACCTTTGTTATTTACGATTTAACAATTTATTATTTACTATTTTTCATTTTTTCTCTCCCACTCCACCCATTCCTTCATCGGCAAATCCTTCGGGAAATGCGTAGAGAAGATTGTCATAGTGTCTGTGGGATTTGTCTCTATCGCCTTTGCTAAGGCTTCAAGATACATATCACGATGATCTGTTTTCAAGGCGGCGTATGCAAGACGTTCAAATCCAGAATCCATTTCTACGCCACACTCGGAGAGAATGCGTCTGGTCTCTGAAAGAACCTGATAGCCAACCTCGTATGCACTTGCATCAACGAACATACAACCAATCTTGATGTATGTCTGCGGATCATTATCGGTCTTTGTAAGAGCCTGATTGAAATAATCGTAAGCCCCTTGCAGATCGTGCTGTTCGAGTTTTATTCCACCACGAAGCAACAGCACCTTATATTCAGCTATTCCGCACATCTCAAGTCTGTCGGCATAGAACATAGCATCGCCTTCCTTACCTTGTGCAGCAGCTATATAGGCAGCCTGACGATAAATCTCCATCCTCACGACCTCTGGCACAGTACCATCAAGGTCGTTATGTTCGTCTTCGAGCGAAAAGATTGCCTCCTGAATATGTGCCTCTGCATTCTCATAGTCCTCCATTGCAAAGAGCACGGAGGCAAGAAGCACCTCGCCCTGAACATCGTAAGGCACAAGCGTGAGGTATTGTTGGAAAGCATCTCTGGCCCCTTCGTTGTCGCCGAGAGCAAAGAGGCAGTTTCCTTTACTCAGATACACCTCTGGGAGCTTTGGCTGAATAGCCTCAGCATATTCCGTGCTCTGAAGGGCATCACACGTAAGACCGAGATGATACTGACATTGAGCCAACTGAAGCCACGCCATAAGTGAATAGGCATCAATATCTATACTCTTGTTCCAGTAGTCGATAGCCTCTGCATACTTTTCCTTAGCAGTAAGAATCCTTGCCTTTGCCTCCAGATAGTCCCCCTCCTCATAATATGCTTCATCCGACACACGTGAGAGCCAGTAGTCGGCATAGTCCCATTGACGGTAATCGCACATAAGGAGCGTGACATCAAGCACATAGTCGTTAAAGATGTCCGAAGGAGAGCTTTCCTCTTCCTCGTCATCGTCATCATCAGCGAATGCAGTTCCCAGTTCCTCAGTATCATCATTTGTATCTTCCACAGAATCGGGAGGACATTCCGGGCATTTCTCCACAAGCAGTTTCTGTGCCTCTTCCGCCTTATCACGGTAAAGCAAGACCTCCGCCTTGAGATAGACGGCATCAACTATCTCTGCATCAACGAGCAGTTTGGAGATATGCTCCGCCTCGTCAATGTTATCCGCCATAATAGCGGTACGAGCCTTGAAAACAAGTCCTTTCTCATTGTCAGGAAACAACGAGAGGAGATAGTCCACCACCTTCCCTGCCATCGGCTCATCGCCCTTCACGTGGAAGTACTCGGCAACATCCACAAGATCATCAGCGTCGAAGTATTCCACGGCGCCACGTTCCATTGCCTCCTGCACCTTCGCAAGGAGAACCTTGAACTCATTTGATCTTATGTAACGTTGAAAATCGGAAGGGATCATATTAAATGAAAAATGAAAAATTATAAAATGAAAAATACAGATTACGCCCCAATACACTCAAGTTCGCACAAACACTATCATGTACTTTCATTTATAAGTGATAAATGAAAAATTATAAAATGGAAAATACAGATTACTACCCAACACAATCTGGTTCGCGATAAGTACTATCATGTATTTTTCATTTTATAATTTTTCATTTTTCATTTTACTTGCTACTCTTCAGCCCCACCGTCTTATTGAACACCAGTTTCTCAGGCGTTGAGTCGAAATCTACGTTATAGTATCCGATGCGCTGGAACTGGAGATAGTCGAGAGGCTTGGCATTGGTAAGCCACTTCTCAACGTAGGCAGTCTTGATCTCAAGAGAGTTAGGGTTGATGAAATGACGCATATCCTCAATGTCAATACGCTCCTTGCCCAGACTCTTAGAGTAGTTAGCCACCTCGTCGCGTGGGTTCTCCACCATCCACAGACGGTCGTAGTTCCTTACCTCTGCCTCTACGCAATGGTCAACGCTTACCCAGTGGATGGTCTTACCCTTGATCTTCATATTCGCATTAGCCTCACCTGTCTTTGTCTCAGGGATGTACTCTGCGTGAATCTCAACGATATTGCCCTCTGCGTCCTTCACGATGCACTCCTCCGGATTCTCAGAGCACTTGATGATATACGCATTCTTCAGGCGAACCTCCTTGCCTGGACCAAGACGGAAGAACTTCTTAGGAGCATCCTCCATGAAGTCGTCACGCTCAATCCACAGGTTGCGAGAGAAGGTTATCTCATGCGTTCCGCTATTCTCATCCTCTGGGTTATTGATAGCCGTAAGTTCTTCGGTCTTACCCTCTGGGTAGTTGGTAATGACGAGCTTTACAGGATCAATGACGGCACTCACACGAGTTGCGCGGGTATTAAGATCCTCACGGATAGCACTCTCCATAAGAGCCATCTCGTTAAGGGCATCGAATGTGGTGTAGCCAATCTTATCAATAAACTTCAGTATTCCCTCTGGAGAATAGCCCCTGCGACGGAAACCGCAGATTGTAGGCATACGAGGATCGTCCCAACCTGAAACGACTCCTTCCTTAGTGAGCATCAACAGATTACGCTTTGAAAGGAGGATATGAGTGAGGTTGAGCTTATTGAACTCGGTCTGACGTGGACGATTATCATCCAATGGCTTATCATCGCCTGCCACTTCCTTTGCCCAGTCAACGAACAGGTCATAGAGTGGACGATGGCTTACGAACTCCAATGTGCAGAGTGAGTGTGTAACGCCCTCCCAGTAGTCACACTGACCGTGGGTGTAGTCATACATAGGATATGCGTTCCACTTGTTGCCAGTACGCCAATGAGGCATATTGAGCACACGATACATGATAGGGTCGCGGAAGTGCATATTCGGACTTGCCATATCAATCTTGGCACGGAGAACCATCTTGCCAGGCTCCATGTTGCCAGAGTTCATCTCCTCGAAGAGAGCAAGACTTTCCTCTACAGGGCGATCACGATATGGTGAGTTCTGACCAGGCTGAGTAGGAGTACCCTTCTGAGCGGCAATCTGCTCGGCTGTCTGCTCGTCAACGTAAGCCTTGCCACGCTTGATAAGCTCAACGGCGAGATCCCAGAGCTTCTGGAAGTAGTCTGAGGCATACAGGATATTGCCCCACTTGAAGCCAAGCCACTCAATGTCCCGCTTGATAGCCTCCACATACTCCGTGTCCTCTTTCTGAGGATTGGTATCATCCATACGAAGGTTACAAACGCCGCCATACTTCTGCGCAATGCCGAAGTCGAGTGCGATAGCCTTTGCATGACCGATATGCAGATAGCCGTTAGGCTCTGGTGGGAAACGAGTCTGCAAACGACCACCGTTCTTGCCCTCGGCAAGATCCTTCTCCACTTTCTGCTCTATGAAATTGAGGCTCTTCTTCTCTTCCTCATTCTTTATTTCTTCTGCCATATATTGATGTTATTTTGTTTTCAAATCATCCACTCCGAAGTGGTATTTTACTGCAAAATTACGAACTTTTTCCGAAATAAGGAAATTTTAACCAACATTTCACGCTAAATAGGAGTTTTTTTAATAACTTTGCATTCTCATAATAAATGAAAATTTAAAAATGAACAATGAAAAATGCGAGTTAGTTTGCTAACTTGTACAGCAGAAAAGCGTAATCTGTATTTTTCATTTTTCACTTAAATTTATACATCAAGATGAAGCTCTATCATATATTAGCAACTTTTGTCATAGTATTCTTATTACCAATAGGAACTTCTGCAAAACCGCTAAAATTCAATGAGGAAACAAGATACTCACGACTCGCTCTTGAATCCAGGATACACGATTTCTACGGCAACAAGAAGCCTATGGGGTTCCCTGTCTTCCTTATGGATGGAACTATGGACACCCCGCTCGACAGCAAAAGCAAAACCACTTTCGACTACGTGCCAGGGCTCGTAGCCAGAGCGACTATGGAGGCTGTTGATCTCTACAAGCAGGAGGCATGGGCTCGCAGTATGTTCTACAGCGTAGAATGGTATGCCAATCTCTTTTACGACAAGGTACCGACAAAGGGTGGAAGTCTTGACGACCTCAACTCCGCAAAGATATACCTTCCAATATACGACCTCACGAAGATTGGCGGTCTGTATGCCCCATTCTGCAATGACTCGACTGCAATAAAGGCAGAACTCGCCATAGACTCAGCAATAAAGGGACTTCAGGCACATATAAAGAAATACACCATCAAGGACTCACAATTTGAGGAGGCTCGTGGTGGTATGTGGCATAAGAAGAGCTACCCTAACCAGATGTGGCTCGACGGACAGTATATGGGGCCTGCACTCATGGCGCAGTTGATCAACTATGGATATAACGTAACTGGGAGCGCAGAGAGCGACTGGGATTTCATAACCAACCAGTTCAACATAACCTGGAGCTATCTCTGGAACAAGGAGAAACGACTTCTCTACCACGCATTCTCAGCAACCCCAACCGACTCGCTCTCTTCTTGTTGGGCAGACCCAAAGACCGGCTGCAGTCAGGAGTTCTGGGCAAGGGCAGAAGGCTGGTATTTCCTTGCACTCGTTGATGTACTTGATGAGATGCAGAAGGCAAAGGTTACAGAAACGAGCAACTATACCATTCTCCGCGATTATCTTAACGAACTCGCAAGAGGCATTGCACAGTATCAGGAACAAAGAACAGGATGTTGGTATCAGCTCATTGACAGGGGTGCTGGATATAATGCTTCCTCATACAAGGGTGTTGATATGGCACCAAAGTATAACTATCTCGAATCATCAGCATCGGCACTCTTCATCGCAGCCTACTATAAGGGTATGCGTCTCGGACTTCTTGAAGATGATTATAGTGCTATGTGCGAAAAGGCCTATCGCGGTTTCATAGAGACATTCGTTGTTGACGACGGTTCACCATTCGGTGGTATTGACATCATAAACAGTTGTCGTTCAGCAGGCCTCGGCGGTAAGGATAAACGTGACGGCTCTGCTCCTTACTATCTTCTCGGTCCTGATGTAAGTCGAGTAATGGAGCGTGACATGCAGACCGAAGGTAAGGCTCTCGGTGCATTCATTCTCGCTGCCGTAGAATACGAGAGAGCGCATCCGGTAGAGTGAGTTAAATGAAAAATGAAAAGTGAAAAATTAAAAATACAAGTTAGTTTCTATCGCTAACATTTTTAATTTTTCACTTTTCATTTTTCATTTCTATTCTGAACGTGGTTCCCTTTCCTACTTCCGATTTCAGGACATAGATTCTGCCGTGATGGTATTCCTCTACGATACGCTTGGCAAGTGAAAGACCAAGTCCCCAACCTCTGGTCTTTGTGGTGAAACCCGGACGGAACACGTTCTTTATATTCTTCTTTTCAATTCCCTTGCCCGTATCAGTTACATCTATGATAACACGTTGGGAAGCAACCGCCTTGATAGTGATAGTACCGCCTCCTTCCATTGCATCAACAGCATTCTTACAGAGATTCTCAAGCACCCATTCAAAGAGAGAAGAATTGACCATGACATAAGCCTTGCAATCTGAAAACTCGTCTATAATCCTGACTTTCTGCGAGGTACGGCGATCCATATAATCTACTACATGATGAAGCATCTCTGCCAATGGAGTATCGACAGGTTCTGGGATAGAGCCTATCTTTGAAAAGCGTTCGGCAATAAGTTGCAGACGCTTCACGTCCTTATCCATTTCCGGGATTAGCTCATCATCGGGATATGTCTCGCGCAATATCTGCGTCCAAGCCATCAAAGAGGATATAGGAGTACCCAACTGATGAGCCGTTTCCTTCGACAATCCCACCCAGACCTTGTTCTGCTCAGCTTTCTTAGAGGTAAGGAGGGCGAAGATGGCGATAACGACGAAGATAAGGACGATACCCAACTGCACGTATGGATAAAACGACAGTCTGGTAATCATAACCGACTCGTCATAGCTTACATGGATATCCCCGGCATCCGTACCAAGCGAGATCTTTATGTCGCGCCCAGAAGCACGCATCCTTGTAGCCATCTCGGCAGCAACTGCCATACTGTCCTCATAGTTGCGTGCATCAATCTCCACGTTGCGGAATGTCTGCACATTACCCTGATCGTCAGTCACTATGACAGGAATGGTATTATTCTCATTGATAACCTTCAACACGAGGTTGAGGTCTGTATTCTCTTCCGCCGTACTGAGCGAGCGCATAGCCTCAGCCCACACCTCCATTCTGTTACGCTCCTCAACGGCAAGGTCGCGCACAAGGATATGGGACACGACAAGCGATGCCGCAGCGATTATCACGGCGACAAGAACGAGAATTATCTTTATGTGACTAATAGAAGCCCACCCAGGCCCTCCCAAGGGGAAGGATGCGATATGTTTTTTTTTGAAAAAGTGTGACTTCATAAGCCTAACCAAGCCTTCCCAAAGGGAAGGATGTTTTATACATTTATTATCTTAAATGAAAAATGAAAAGTGAACAATGAAAAATACATTTATACCCTTAAATGGTAATCAGTATTTTATTGTTTTTCATTTTATAATTTCACCTTCATTACTATCTACTCCCCCTGGAGGGGGTGAGGGGGGTGGAGCCTTCCCTTTGGGAAGGACGGGTTAGGTTTTTAATTTCTCTTCAAACTCCTCCCTCGGCAACGGACGTGAGTAGTAATAGCCCTGAACGGCATCCACACCCATCTTCTTCACCTTTTCAAGTTGCTGGGATGTCTCCACACCCTCCGCAATACTTTTCATGCCGAGGCTACGGACAAGACGAACACAGGCAGCCATCACTCGTGCAAGCTTCGGACTATCCAATCCCTTGACGAATGACATATCAAACTTGACAATATCCAACGGCAATAACTGGAACATACTGAGAGAAGAGTAACCTGTACCGAAATCGTCAAGTTCTATCTTCACCCCTCGTTGCTGACATTCGCGCAGTACCTCCGCCAACCTATCAAACTGCTCGGCAAACAGGCTCTCCGTCACCTCAAGGTGCATATACTCAGGCGCAAGTGCAGCATCTCTTAGAGGCTTGAACCACTTTCGAATAAAATCACGTTGCAACAGCTCTGAACGCGAGCAATTCACGGATATAGGTACTATGCGAAGACCTTTCTCCAACCATTGGCACTGATTCTGACACGTGCGCTTCCATGCATAGAAGTCAACCTCGGAGATAAAACCTGTCTGCTCAAATACAGGTATAAACTCGGCTGGCGACAAGAAACCGAACTCTGGGTGCGTCCAACGCACAAGAGCCTCAGCCCCAACAAGTTCACCTGTACGACAGTCGTGCTTAGGCTGATAGAATATCTGAAATTCTTCACGCTTCAAAGCCTGCTCCATCGACATCTCTATCACGGCGCGACGGTTATAGTACGTCTGCATCCTATCATCAAACACAGCATAATTAACACCATACGTATGCTTCACGGTATCAAGAGCCATAAGGACATGCCGACAATGTTCCTTAATCGGAACATCGTGCTCTATATTACGCTTTACGCCGAACTTCAGCAAAGCAGCCCCCTCTTCTGGCAACGTAAGCATGAGTATTCTATTGTTTTCCTTCCTTATCTTGGCATAATGTTCTGAACTTGGCGCCATCACCACGAACTGGTTATCGTCAAATCGACCAAAAATGAACTTTTCCGTCTGCGCCCTACGTAGCATAGCCACATTCTGCATCAGGAGGGCATTGGCAACCTTCGTTCCATAACGTTCCTTTACAAGTCGGAAATCCTTAATATCAGAAATGGCAAGCGTGAACTGCATGTTAGGATTATCGTGCAGCACCTTCTCTGCATGGTGATAGAAAGCCTGTCGGGTGAAAACGCCTGTCACATCATCATACTCCACATCCTTCAGAGTAGATGCAGACTCTTTCAATCGGATGATGTTACCAATACGCTTTAACACAATGTTTCTCTTGTAAGGCTTCATGACAAAGTCCGTTGCACCAAGCTCAAGGCAACGTTCTTCTTCCTCAGCATCACTACTACCAGTAGCCACAATAACAGGAATCTCCTTCAGCAAGTCGTCCTCCCTCAACATATTAAGGAACTCATATCCATTCATCACCGGCATCTGAACATCAAGCACAATGATGGATATATCACGATAATGCTCTTGGAGAACCTCAAGGCCCTCCCTGCCATTCTCTGCCTGATAGACGTTATACCAGTCTTCCAGCATAGCGCAGAGCATTTCGCGATTTAGTTCATTGTCCTCAATTATGAGGATTGAACGACGTCCTGATTCCATAAATAAAAGTTCAAAAAGTTAGAAGATTAGAGGTCTGCATCGCTAAAGGCTTTACGACCTGAAAACCTATAATTTTTCCTCAAGAAAGTTTTCCGAGACTTTCTATTACAAGCTTATATGCCTCTTCCACCTTATTTAAAAGTTGCTCATCCGCAGGATTCTCCCCACTTCGCAACTGCTCGGTAAGGTCAGAGGCTTTTTCACGAAGCTCAGAAAAAGCAAGATTTGCAGCAACCCCTTTCAATGTATGCACGGCACGAAAAGCAGCGGCATTATCACCAGCCACTACGGCATCGCGCAACTGCTGCATTGAAGGATCAGACGGAAACTTGAGCACAAACTTCTCCACGAGTCTGTCGCTCATCAATCTCGCCTTTACCTCTGCATAATCTCCATGTATCTGACTATATAATTCTTCTAAATTCATAAACTTAACTTCTTTGTCTCAGTATAAAGCATAACCCATGATATAGTCACACTTGCCACATCTGCAAGTGCCATACTCCACCATACGCCTGTCACGCCTATCAGGTGGGGAAGGATTATCAACATCGGTATAAGGAACAGCAACTGACGTGTCAATGAAATAGTCATTGAGGCACGAGGCTTTCTTATTGCCTGGAAGAATGACACGGCTATCATCTGACTACCCACGAACGGGAATGTACAGAGTCCGATAATCAATGCCGGCACACCAATAGCAATCATCTGAGGATCCGTTGTGAAAGTAGAGATCAACTGATCAGCGAAAATGGTTATAAAGCCATAACCTGCACACATAATGATGAAAGCATAGAGGATAGCCCACATCAGAACGCTACGTACACGGATATAGTTCTGCTTGACTATATTGAAGTTGGAGATTATCTGTACACCAAGGCCAAGACCTGCAACTATCGATACAAGCACCTGTGTTATTCGCTGAACTATGGCATAAGTTCCCATATACATATCTCCATGCTCTCCACCAACACCAATAAGCGAGATGTTAATCATAAAAGCGACAACACATCCGCACACATTGGTGGCAAATGGCGGTACACCAAATAATACGGTATCCTTGATAATAGTCTTATCAAGACGGAATCCCCGCTTAGCGAAATGTACAAAAAGACTATTTCGAGAGAAAATAATCACGAATATAAGCAGAGAAACGCATTCGCATATTATTGATGACAATGCAGCACCTGTCATTCCCCATTTGAAGACGAAGACGAAGATAGCATCAAGAATGATATTCGTAGTGATACCTCCCACCTGCACCATAATCTGCAACTTCGTCTTTCCGAGTATATGAAGCACTCGTCCCAAGCCTTGCATCGTAAACAGTATGACATTGCTGACAAGCATAATCCGCATATACTCAAGAGCATACGGCAAGGTTACATCCGATGCACCACATAGCCTCAGCAAGTCCTCTATATACACCTCAAATACAGCCGTGACAAGCAAGCCCGTGGTAATTACCATCATAAAGGAATTACAGAACACCTGTATCGCCTTCTCCTGCTTGTTATCAGCGAAAAGCACAGCTATCTGCGAGCCTGAACCTGTATTGACAAGCGCGATAATGGCAGACACGAGGATTATAACGGGGAACGTACAGGTCAATGCTGCAATTGCATCAAGACCAATTCCTCGTCCGACGATCAATATATCGCAAATATTGAACATCGCATTAGCCGACATAGCAAGCATAGCTGGTGGGACGAAAGTCCGCAAGAGCTTACCTACCGGCGTAGAGACCATTAAGTTTACCTGTCTGTTGTTCACGCTAATTCTATATTTTACAATATTACACTTGCACAGCTCATTGAGCCTTGCGAAAAATGTACTGTATTTTTTACTATTTTGCTAACACAATAGTACATTTACCAATTCGTAAATAAATAGTAAATTGTACATAGCTAAATAGTAAATCCGAGGTCAACATTCCATCGTCACGCTATTACCTTCTTTCTTCTTACTCTCATAACAGAGTTTGTCTGCCTTGGTATAGGCAATGGATTTCACCTCATCTATACCACCCTTGAAGTAATGCGCTCCACAACTGAAAGTGACCTGCATGTCACCGAGTTCTGGGATATGAATTGCACCAAGCCTGTCTTCCAGAGCCTTAAACTCCTTCTGCATGTCCTCCTTTGCGATAGGACCTTCTACGAAGACAAAGAACTCATCACCTCCCAGACGTGCAACGGAAGAATTTCTGATGCCTGACAGACATTGCCCAAAAGCCTTCAACACCATGTCGCCAACCATGTGGCCACAAGCGTCATTGATTGACTTGAAATGGTCAATATCCACGACACAGAGAAATCCCTCACCTTCGGGATCAAACAGTTCATGTATTTTTCTCATCAACCCATAACGATTATACAATCCCGTTAGCACATCGTGCTCAGAGATGTAAATCAGATGGTTGAGATATTCTTCTTCTACTTGAATCATCGTATTTTAAATTATAAAATGAACAATGAAAAATTATAAAATACAGATTACATTTTAAGGTGCAAATCTATATTGTATTTTTCATTTTTCACTTTTCATTTTTCATTTAGATCTGTGAGGGGTGAAACACCAACTCAAACCTCGAGCCTTTTCCAAGCTCACTCTTTACCTGTATCTTGCCGTGCATATTCTCAACGAGACGACGGCAAAGGGAAAGACCGATACCTGCTCCAGCCGTGCTACTGCTCTCCTTGTAATATCTGTCAAAGATAAGTTCCTGATTTTCCTTCGGAATACCGATACCTGTATCCTCCAAATATATCACCACGGTATCACCATCACATTGCCAGCCCATAGTGATGCCACCTGTCTTAGTGAACTTAACCGCATTATTGACAAGATTCGACATTACCTGCATCATACTGCTACGGTTCACATCGACATATACATCCTCGGGACCTCGCACTATGTTATACTCCAGACGTTCAGGTATCACGACATTGTACGTTGCATATAGTTCCTCTACAATATCCTTCACCTTCCTCGTCTTCAGAGACATCTGCATCTCCTCTCCTTCGGAATTGCTCTTCAGCACATCATTGAGCAGACGGAGCAACTGCTCGGTATTATCTGCTATGATCTGCGAATAGCTCTTCAGCTCCTCTTCAGATGTTTCGCTTCCTGTCTGTGCAAGAATCTGTGAGAAACCGGTTATGATATTCACCGGAGTACGTATCTCATGTCCCATAGCAGCAAGGAAGCTTGCTTTCAGTTTACTTTCCTCTTCAAGGTCGAATGCCTTCTTCCTTTCCTTCTCCTTCTGACGAGCACCATCTATTACGGTAAGGATTCCCATCACATTGTCGTTTGCTGAATCTTTTCCGCCATGCTTCGCCCGCTCTTTTTCCCTACAGATAAGTACACTTAGCGAATGTACCTCATGCGACATAGGCATCGTGATATTGAAATCTACATAGATACCAGTCTCGTCTGCATTCTCCATAGCCTTGAGCAGTTCCTTACGGCTCTGTCGCGACACGCATCTAAGCACCACCTCAATAGGAATCCTATGCTCACGCAACTTGTTTCTCTCAAAGAAACGATGGCCAAGCACCAACTTACCTTTATATATATACCATAGGTACGCCTGTGTGGAGGACATAATATCATGAACATTATCCATATACCTCTCTGCCTCACGACCATTTTCGAGGTACTGCATCTTTTGGAAGTTGTCATCAATCAACCTCCATAACGTCAGTACCACCGTAAATAGTATCAGGTAGATAATTCCTATGTAGTAATATTCATTCATATCTTAAATTATAAAATGAACAATGAAAAATTATAAAATACAGATTACATTTTAAGGTATCAAATGTATATTGTATTTTTCATTTTTCACTTTTCATTTATTAATTTTTCATTCACTTGTCCCCCCTCTTAAATATGAGGTTGAACGTACTACCCTTACCCAATTCGCTCTCAACTGTAATCTTTGCACCCATACAGTCGGCGAGTTCCTTGCATAAGGCAAGACCAAGACCCGCACCTTGCGAGAAATGATCTATCTTATAGAATCGGGTGAAGATCAGATTATGATACTGAGGATCAATACCTATACCCTCATCCTTAACAGAGAGAATCAGCTCCTTGTCTGTCACAGTACGGGTAACTGTAACCGTAGAACCCATAGGCGAGAACTTGGCAGCATTGTCGAAAAGGTTAATCATAATCCTTCGCAACAGATTCCTGTCTGCACGGATAGGTACATCTGGCCCATTTTCAACCATCACTATATTCAATCCAAAGATGGCAAGACTCTCATCTTCCTTCATAGAACCGACATCTGGAGTGCAATCTGTGTATCGCAGATCCTCATACTGCACCGTGATACCGCTATTGTCAATCAAGGTGACAGTAAGCATATCCTCGATCATCTTCATCAGCAAGGCATTGTTCTTGCGAATCTCATGCTCGAAATATGTTATCTCATCGGCCGTGAGAGTATTCCTCATATTTGCAAGCAGCTCAGAGATACCGACGATAGCGTTGAGCGGAGTACGTATCTCGTGACTCATACACGAAATGAAGTCCTCTTTCTCCTTGGCATTTGCCAGCATACGGTTGGTGTCAAGCTCCATAGCCTCACGTTTCTTCAACTGGTCGATCATCACGGTAGTTCCTCTACGCAGAAGTCCATTTGGCGTCTGCTCAACCAGCATACTTAGCTCATACCAATGAGGCTCACGATTTTCAAACGAGCCATACATCTGTATGACATGGTTTCCCGGCTCCTCAATCTGGAAGAACTCCTCCACCCTATGCTTATAGAAGGCGCTGGTATTTGTAATATTCCTCATGCCTTCAATAGGAATGGCCAAATCAAGCTTCTTCGTATCAAAATTCAGAATCGAGAACACCCCGTCCTTCAGCTCCCACAGATGCGTCTGAGTCTTATCGAGCAACATCTGAGTAACGGCCTTAGTCCTAATACTATGGGTAGCTGCCTCACGGAGCTTCTCGGCCATCTTATTATGCTCGACTACACGTCGGTAAGTCTTGTAGAGTGTATATATTGCTACACAAATCAAGATAACAAGGAATACCACACCAAAGGTTACCCTCCAGTGCAACAATTCCGCGATATGTAGCATTACATACATCATTTACGAGCACCCAGACTCCTCTTCAGAAGCGTTATAAGTTTATCTACCTCAATAGGCTTGGCAAGATGTGCATTCATTCCAGACTCCAGAGCCTCACGCTTGTCCTCCTCGAACGCATTTGCCGTCATAGCCAATATCGTGACATTTGCCTTTCCCTTATCCTCCAACCTGCGTATGGTACGAGTTGCCTCATAACCATTCAACCTTGGCATCTGTATATCCATCAAGACTACATCGTAATATCCAGCAGGTGCAGCCTTTACCTTCTCAACACAGTCAAGACCATCAACTGCACGCTCTACCACAAGATCTGCCTCCTGCAATATCTCAATGGCAATCTCCGCATTCAGGTCATTATCCTCAGCAAGAAGTATTCGCCTACCCTTGAAATCAACGTCGGCAAGCTCAGGCATATCCACATTGAACATATCTGCTTTCTTTGCTATACGATGCTTGATACGCACGGTAAACGTAGTACCCTTGCCCTGCTCGCTCTCCACCTCTATGGTTCCTCCCATAAGGTCAAGAAGTTTCTTCACGATAGGCATACCTAATCCCGTGCCTTCAACCTTAACATCCGTAGATGTATGTTCACGGGTAAATTCCTCAAAGATATGTGGAAGGAAATCGGCTGACATTCCCTGACCATTATCCTTCACTACAGTCTCCATTATGGTATAGCCTTGCTCATCACATGGCAACTGACGCATATAGAGTTCCACCTTACCACCTGGAGCCGTGTATTTATAGGCATTACTGATAAGGTTGAACAGCACATCGCGCACCTTTATCGGATCACAGAAAAGATACTCATATTCCACATCCACGGAATGTCTGAAAGTAAGTCCTTTCTGTGCCATCATATCAACAAAGACAGAGCAGCATGAGTCGTACATCATCCCTACACTCCATGCCTGAATATCAAGATCCAGATGACCTTTCTCTATGCGCGACATTTCCAGGATGTTATTGATAAGTCCCAGGAGCAATGCACTTGAGCCCTTTATCTTATTGATATAGTCCTGACGACGTTCTGGCTCATTCTGATGTTTCTCTAAGAGATCCGTAAATCCAATGATTGCATTCATCGGAGTACGTATGTCGTGACTCATGTTTGAGAGGAAAGTACTCTTGGCACGGTTTGCCTCCACAGCTTCACGCTTTGCTTCTTCCAAAGCCGCACGCTGTTTCAGTTCCAGATTTTTCTGCTCATTGGTATCAACGGTAATCCATACTACGTCATCACAATAGCCATCTGCATTTCGGTCACCAGGCACGAAAGAAGCCAAGGCCCAACCGCGGATATTTCCTTCAAACTCCTGTTTCAGCATCGGCTTATCTTTCAACTGCTCGCGCACCCACTTCAGGTCAGTAAAAGCAAGCATTGTCTCTTTCCACTCAGGCTTTACTACCTGTTCGCAGATTGCTATGAATGCCTCACGTGCATCACCCTCAAATCCAGTAATTTCATGTACTTTTTCATAGGCAGTTCTAACCTCTCTATACCTACCTGTCAGAAGATTGATACGGTAAATGGAAGTGCATGAGCGTGACACGAAGTTAACAGCATCATAAGCTTTCTTAATCTCCATGCCCATCTGCTTTATCGTCTCTTGCTGTCCCTTTTCCTTGAACACCGACGGAGTCACGTCATTGAAGTAGCCAGTAAGGATATGCCCCTTACCCTCTACTACCCTACCAGAGCCGGTAAAACGCACATAGTGGTCGCCCATAGCAGGATGTAGCCATTGATAGGTAATCTCATCTACGCCACCAAGTTTCATCCTACATATAGAGGCAGAAACAGAAGCTAAAGCCGACTGATCAATATGCTCAAGCCAATAGTCATATAGTTCGTCTGGAGATAATACAGAAACATCACCTATGCCTAACAATTCTGCCGCCTTGGCATCAACATACAATCGAGGGTGCTGTTCCTCAAAAAGCTCAATAGTCCATGAGCCAAAACCCGCACCGGCAAGGATGCGTTTCATTTCCTCAAATTGCAGCTTGTCAGACATAAGTGTATCTACGCTATGATAGTATGGGTCAATAGGCATTAAGCTATGATTTTTTTAGTTATTGGTACCATTTTTAATTTGTGAATGCAAAATTAAACAAAAAAAAACAAAACTCCAAATTTACAGCATACTAATTCAGAAAAAGAGTAAAAAAAAGTCACAAAAACGCCATAAATATAGTCGTTTTAGTACTCTAAATATCATAACGCTTTCAATTATATCAATTTAAAATACAAACACATATCCGACCTATACTTTGTAAGAATGTCAGAATTGTCAAAATTGTCATTATGCTAAGATAAAGAACTAAAGGCAAAGGACTATGACTACAACTTTTTTTTAGAATTAAACGCCAAACACGTACACACCCCATAAAATCGCTCATAATCATACTGATAATCAACAAGTTGAAAGCGTGTACGTGTTTGTCAAACATGTACACAACACGTACACGGGTCGTCACGCCTCTCAAATTTACGACATGAGCAATTCATATATTTTTTTCTGAGCATATCAGCAAAAAGCGTGTACATATTGTGTACGACTTGTGTACGTGTTAGACCAACACGTACACGCCCCCAAACTACCTGGTACACAAATTGTTATACCGTCATTTTTACGGGTGTGTACGTGTTTGGCGTTTAATTCTAAAAAAAAAATCACACTTGTAATCTCGACATTGCAAAAATCAACATTCTACGTCTTTGCTTTGGCTTTTCTTCAGTTCCGCTTCTAATTCGCTTCTAATTCGCTTCTAATCCCTTTCATGGAATGGGAGTTAAATGGGATTTGCTACGGATTTGCTACGGACTTACAAGGTAGAAAGAGAAAGAAAAGAATCGGCATCCATCATTTTACAGACGAATGCCGACCACAATTATGTGTATTAACCCTTAAAAATATAAACGAAACGATATATTCTCTTTACTTGATAATCTGTTTCTTACCTCCCTTGACAACAATGCCCTTCACGTTAGAGCTAACCCTCTGTCCCATAAGGTTAAAGGTTGCATCTGATGCAGCATTCTTGCTTGTGATAGTCTCAATACCTGTAAGCTCTTCCTCTGGAATAACAGAACTCTTTGATGAGCCCCAGATCGTAGGACCAGAATAAATCTTCACATCGTCCTTAACATCAGCTGCAGGAATCTTGGTGTAGCGATATGGAATGTAGCACTCTCCAAAGCTTCTTGGCTTTGAGAATGGCTCTATCACCACATTATCATCAGCCCAGATAACAGAAGTAGCACCACTCTGAGTGAAGATTTTGCTAACGCCCTTCTCAAAATAGTTACCCTCGATGAGGAACTCTGAGTTAAGACGTGGATTGATACAAGCTGTTGAATTTCCTACGCAATGGAAGTAGTTGTTAAGCATGTGGAAACGTCCATAACGTGCCATAGGCATACGAGCACGACACTTAGCTCCCCATGAGTTGTAGGCAAAGGTGATAGCCAACTTGTCATCATCTCCAACCTTACTGTCAGAACTTCCGATAAGAGTGGTATTCTGGTGCATGAGTGAACGGTCGGTATATGAGAACTCGTTCCAACTTGCAGTAATCATATCTGACTCATTAGAGATATCGAAGTTACCGTCAATACCGTCAATGAACTCACAATGATCTACCCAAACATTTGTTGAGTACTGTACAGACAAGAGGTCATATCCGCCACAGTCGATAGAGCCAGGACCTACGAATGAGAGGTTACGGAAGATGAGGTTCTTACAACGCTTAACAGAGAAGATACCTGCCTCACGATAGTTCTCATTACCATATTTCTCATAGAGGGCCTTACGAGTGAGATACTCAGCCTCTTCATCAACCTTCTCACCATTAGGGAGCGTACCTCCTGTACCCTTGCTTGTTGAAGCACTCTCAACGTCTGCCTCCTGAAGAAGAATAAGAACGTCAGGAGTTACGTACCACTCTGTAACGAGTCGTGCGTTGTTGATACCAAGTACTGTCTTGTTATTGCATCCAGTACCAGTACCCTGATTCTGGATTGTGATGTATTTCTTGATTATAAAGTCACCCTTTGAACCATCGAGAATCACGATATCATAATCCTTGATAGCATTCTTGATGACATCATCCTTATCTACGTTATCAGCAGTAAGCACCTTAACCTTCTTACCGCTCTTAGGGTCATTAAGAAGCGCAATAGCCTCTTCATAAGTATAAGCGCCACCACCAGTTATCTTTTCGATAGAAGGGTTGGCATCAGTACGAGAGTCACATGTCGCAAAGCCAAATGCTTGCAACTGGTCGTACTCTGAACGAGCGAAATCAGATTGTGCTTTTAGTGAGATTGGAACAATTGCAGTAATTGCCAGCAGAGATGCTGGAAGGATTTTTTGCAAATTAAGATTCATATATGTTACCTGTTTTATGACTTATTCTATTTCCTTTTTATACTTTTTTTCAAAATCGTTTTTGCGCTAGGCTTTATGTCTGTGTACGCATAACATTCGAGTGCAAAGTTAGTATAAATTTTCTTATTGTGCAAGAAAAAAGGCAGAAATCTTCAATAAAAAATGCTTTTTAACAGAAAATCCCGAGAAAGAATCTACCAATTGCCAATTGACGTATATCAGCCACGAGCAACAGTCCCATTCCTAATTAGTATGAGTTCGACGTTCAGAGCTTCTTCAACCGCATGTTTTTCAACAATATACGGGTTGATGAAATTCGTCGAACTCACGTTAATTCCTCAATTATCCCAATTCTCAACAAACTGAACTTGAACAAAGAAGGACGTTACGGCTCAAATTCCAATCCGCCCTTGGCGAAATCATCCGACCCATTGATTGGATCATCGGTACTTACTCCCGGTCCTGTAGGAACCACATCATCACCTGTAAGATCTCCTGCTCCTGGTGTCACAATTGCCGAATCTGAAACAACAAGTAGCAGTTCCTCTTCAACGAGGAACTGCTCACAAACTGGACTGTAATATTTACTTTTCATTATCTGTTTTTTACTACAAATTTATATTGGTTTTAAGGTTTTAGGTTATAAGGTCTGCATCACGGATTAGCATTCCGACCTAAAAACCTTATAACCTATAAACCTTATAACCTTAAATTATTTTACTACGTACTTCTTTCCGTTGACTACATACACACCCTTTGAGAGTCCTTCAAGGGTATGCGTGTTGCTACGAACCTTCACACCATTAACTCCATATACGTCAGAGCTTTCAAGGATGATGCCATTATCTTGCAAGAGCTCCTCAATAGAGGTTGTTACGCCCTCAGGCTCAGAGTCACCAAAGCTCAAAGATGTGAGAGGCTTTGCATTAGCAGCATCTAGACATCTCAGATAAGCGCGGAATGGCTTTGCCTTAACATTCTTCTTCAGCTTAGTGAGAGCGCCACTATTGCTCATAACATAAGAGCCTGTTGGAAGTTCAACATCATCGAAGTTACCCTCAAAGACGTATGGATAGTCAGAATCATATCCGTAATCACTCCTATAAGAATAAGAGTTTCCATTTGCGCTTACAACCAATGAAGGTGTATTCTCAATGAATCTGACATTAGCATTAATCTCTGAAACATCCTTTTTAGGAAGAATGAAGTAAGGATAACCGGCAATAATATCCTGGTTAACGTGCCAGATAAGATCAATCTTACCCTTTAGTTCACCACTATTATGAATCTTCTTCAATATCACGACTGAGGTTCCCTCGCCAAAGTTCTCCTCTACCTGTTTGTGGTTCATGCTGAATGGCAGACAGATAGAGCCCCATGTGCCAGCAGTAAAGGTACGCTCATACCTTATAGGTACACAATGCATAGACATCAGATCAGCAGGCAACTCAGGTGTATAGTCAGACTGAAGTTTGTCTTTATATACAATAGGAGTCGTGACAACAGAAGTGTTCTCCAATGGGATTGTCTCGTAATTCTCATTAGCCTCATCACGCAGACGCTTACCCTCCTCAAAGTTGAAGCCCGCATAGCCAAGCTTAGTATCATTAGAGAATACGTAATATGTCTGTCCTGCGTTAACATTGAATGAGTAACGAACAATACCCTTTGACATTACCATATACCCGTTATCAGGAGTCTTGATGACCTTCTGCTTCCAGCCCTGATTCTCCCAGTTGTCAATAAGGCGCCTAAAATGTTTGGGGTTTTCAGCCTTCATAGCAAGGAGTGATTCCTTCAGACGCTGATTGTAAGTACCTTCCTCAGTCTCAATGAACTGAGCACGACGACGACCTTCCTTGAAGAAGTTGTCATTCTCAGAAATCTTACTATTAGTACTGGTCTGCACTAATGACAGGCATGCACCTCTTTCATTAGTAATATAGACAGGACGCCAATGTACCTGATCAGAATAGTCTTGACTCTGATTTGACTTTTCGAGATTACCATTCTGAAGCACATAGACCGTAAGAAGACCAGCCTTCTCTGGCTCAAACTTCAGGTATGAGCCACGACATGGGAGAGTCCAAGGAGTTACATTTCTAACAGCCTGTGTCGTTGGAATATATCTGCCATCCGCATCACTACTATAAGACTCACTCTTTGAGTTCTGCCTACCCTGTGAGTATGTGCTGAAGCCATCAACAGGAGTCAGGTCATTATACTCTGTAAACGCACGACCAGTATCCCAAGCGTCGGTAGCTGTATTATCACCAGACAAGTCATCGCCCTCTGTACCTGCGTAGGTATTATCTGTGTAAGCCCAACCACCAAGCGACATAGTAATAGCGTCAGATCCATCATTAGCCTTAACATTCTCGGTTGCGTGCTTAGTCTTTGGTTCTTTCTTTACACGAATCTGGTATGCAGTAGAGATACATCCATCATGGAGATTGTCAAATACAAGTTCTGCCTTGATAGTTGCATAGCCAGCTACGCCCTTCAAAGTCACATTACCATTTTGGTCAACTGTGGCAACATGAGGTGCAGAACTGCTGAAGCGAATGTATGGATTGCCATAAGCATTACCTTTAGCATAATTAGACAAAGCCTCTGTATTTGCAAGATAACCAACGGCAGCCTCATCAAGTCTTGCTTTTTGGATAATGATATTAGGGAAATTTGTTTTTCCATTAGAACTCATATAATTTGCAATTGTCTGCCCATACGAATCCGTAGCTGTGACATTACCATTTGCATCATACGTAACATCAATATAGTCAATGGTTTCTATATCATTATAATTATTCATTGCTGTATTGATTTTCGCAAAAGACAAACTGTATGGAGAAATTACAATATCAGAGAACCATAATGTATTACCATTACTATTGTTATTATGGTGCCTTTCTGAATGTTTCGCCGGTGTATGAACATAAATTTCAAATCCATTAGACCCTGTAGAAACATGTCGTAATGTAGTCAGCATATAAAAATCCTCCTTGCCTTCACCACCATAGCGACTTACGCCACGAGTATAGAAACTTGCTCCCGGATCTGGATATATATCAAAATGATCAAGCATATACTTTTCTCTATCCTCAGATTTCACCACGAAATAGACAGAAGCTCCTCTCGGAACATTTGGAACTGTAATCATAGCACCACGCTTCAAACCAATAAGTCCATTCTTCTGGTCAACAAGGATATTACCAGCTTCACCCCAGAATGTCAAACCTTCTGTAGTATAGAGTGTTTTACCACCAGATGTCAAAGAAGCGCAACGATTCATATTACGAGTTCCAGTTCCAACTTTGGCTTTTGTTGCATATATTCCTTCTCCCTTTGCCACCCAGACATCAGAGCTGAGTTCAACCTTCTTAGCCTCACCCTCAGACTTCAGAGCACTTGCAAAATGCCACTCTGTTGGAGTTGTAGAATATCCCTTAGCCTTGATAATATCCTTGATTTGTGCCTGTGAAAGAGCAACAGAATAGATAGAAATATCATCGTATGCGAGAGCTGCATCTTGATAATATTGTTTCTCGAAGAAGAGACCGTGAGGGGTAAAACCACCAAGCACGATATTACGAAGATACCATGCACGACCTGGATAGTTTCCGTCTGGATGGAAGAACTGCATATCCTCACCAAGGGTACGAGTATCAATCTCGCCAGTCTTCTCACCATCAATATACATTGTTATCTTCTTCAAATCTTCAGTAGCAACATATGTAACATAGTGCCAGCGCTTGTCATCATAGAACTTATGCTGACGCTGGTCCTGAGTATGGGCATAGTTGTTTACGCCAAAGAGACTTTGCTTAGGATTATCCACAAGGTTCTGAGTCTCACCATAGAAGAACTTGTTTACATAATCCACCTTTATCTTATTGTCATACTCGTCTAAGATATAGTTACCCTCAGAGTCTGTCTTGTAATAAGAGTTAGGCATGTATGAGTACGCCCATCCGTTACATGAGATATCGAACATGAATCGAGGCTCCTGTCCTGGCTCTATATTTCCAGCATCAGCCTTTCTGAAACGCTCATTACTGAATATACAGAACATTGATCCACGCTCAAGAGGAAGCTCATAGTCAACAGCTACACTACCATTAACCCAGAAGCCGATAGTTGCAGCTCTCTGACCTTCAGGAGCATCGTTGATCTTACCAAACTGAGCCTGCTCCTCATTCGTAAGGATACGACGGAGGAAGTTCTCAGCCTTACTCTCTGTATATTCATCAGGTTCTACCGCAAGGTTCTGGTAATAGTTACCGAATTTATCATCTTTCAAGATTCTTCCCTTGCCACCATAATTATAGAACTTACCCTGCTCATCAGCAGTAGGCTCATTAACAGGAGCGCCTTCACCACTCAGCAAATCATTGTCACTCATACCCTCAAAATCGAGGAAAAAGATACGGTTTGTTGCAAGATTCAAGTCCATATTTGAGTTAGCTTTGAATGTTGCAGTAGGGGTGCATGCACCATTATCTCCATAATGGCTTTCGTGTGAACCAATAGTGATAACTCTTGGGTTTTCGCTACCCATAGAGCCCCACTTCTCAAATTCCCATCCCCATGAAGGAGTGGCAAGATATGTAATATTGTCGCCAATACCAGTCTTAGTATAACGAGGAAGGAGATAGCCCTCATCTGTGTACATCGTAACATAACAGTTTTGCTCATGCGTAGATGTTCCACTATACTCTGGAGTATAATCCAGCTTTGTAACCTGTACGGCAGGATGAGCTACGAGATCCCAAATCCAAGTATGATCCTCTGTCAGACATACATAGATATCATCGGCAGCACCTTGATACTTGTTGTATTGATAAGGATAGACGTAGGTTCTTGTAATGGTCTGCCCATTTTCTGTGAACGTTCTCTTCATAACGGCATATACGCGCACAATACCGTCATAGTTTGACACCTTGAGACTTACCTCTGCATCATTGAACATATCAATAAGGAACTCATTCCAATATTCTTCCGTGAGAGGAGTAAGCACGTTAATGCCATCGTCATTCTTAGCGCCTACCTTATATATATCAGTTACATCCACATTACCAGAAATATCCTGCTCATCATGCCCGTCACGACCATAAGCCGTAGGACTACAATCCATATAAAGCAACTCTCTGCATCCACCACCTTCAAGTATATGGTCGAATATTGACATTGCCCAGTTATATTTGCGGACAGCACCATCACTCCACTTTCTTGACAGCCTGAAAGTGAACTCACGCTGGCTGTTGAGAGGCACACGATAGCTCATAGAATATACCTGACGAGCCTGTACATCCTTACCTTTGAAATAATAGCTGCGGTTGAATACCTTAATCTCAGAGATTTGCGTACTTGCCTGACCGTATGGAATCTTGATAGCATTAAGGTGATAATATGGTAAATCTTTCAACAAAGCATTATCCTTGAAATCAAGTTCAAGCACACCATGCTCGTTGATAGGAAGATTTACCTCTACCATACCATTGGTGTTATCATTGGCATCTGTCTGTCTGTTAAAAAGGAGTCTCACATTTTGATTAGGAGTTCCCTTGATTCTTATACCATTACAATTCGTCAAATCAGCATAGCATAATCTATTCACATCACCAGTACCAAGTACCGTTGCCCCAGCGGCATAAGACTGTGGTGTAAACTCACTAATTGAAGGATAAGGATTTGTAATAGCAGAACCATTACCTACACCATTATATGCATAGAACATTGGTTCTTCTATAGCCTTAACAGAAGAAATGAAAGTTCCTGTTGATTCCCAGTTAATCTTTATAGCATTAAGATGATGATAAGCAAGTTCTCTCAACTTATCGTTTGCGCCGAACCTCAATTCAAGAACACCATTATCAGGAATCGTCTCAATAACCTCAACAATACCATTGGTAGCCATATCTTGAGCATCTGTCTGCCTGTTGAAGAGGAATCTAAGTTCCTTTTTAGGAGTACCCACAACGCGAATTCCGCTATATCCGTACAAGTCTGCATAGACCAGTCTTTTCACCTCACCTGTACCAAGAACGGTAGCCCCTTGATCATAAGTTTTTGGAGGATAAGCATTGATTTGAGGATTTTCTTCTGTAACGACAGAGTTATTGTCAACATCACTCCATCCGTGGAACTTAATCACAGACGAACGTGAATTGCCAATAAAGCCTATGCCTTCTGCCCATACATTAATAGTGCCTAATAGCATTAGCACCACAAGGGCAACAGATCTGATTTTGTTGCAATTGTTTATCATATTCGTGTTCCTATTTTATTCAGACTGATTTTTTTTGGAAAATAAGTGCTGAAGGTTAATAAATAAGTGTATTTTCTACCCTCGTACAAAGAGGGGGTATTTACTTGTGTGCAAAGTTAACAATTTTCCTGATAAAACAATGCTTTTGTCTGGATTTTAACACATTTTTTTGTGCAATACGTCTTTAAATGGCTATTTTTAACGCATTTACGGAGATTATAAGCATTTATTCGGAATAAAAAATAGCGATGAAGACAATAAGCTTCGTATAAAAAAAACTTTAAGCTTGTTCTTTATATTTAGTAGTTTTTGTCTCCAAAGATCTTAAGTAGAAACTCCGTTGTTTCTCCGTACCAAACTCGGTGTAAAATCGCTCTCTCACCGACTTTGCACCGACTTTGCACCGACTTTGGTACGGAGGATCATCGGAGGATGATAGGAGGAAGAACCTTTTCAGCTACTTGGAAAAAAGACGGACAATCTCACCAAAAACGAGGATGAGAGAGGTGCCAAGAATGATGATCAGCCAGTCGGTAATACTGATTGGCGAAACATTGAAGAAGTCAGGAAAAAGGTTCATAATAGCTATCTGCCCAAAGAAGATAGCAGCTGCTATTCCCATAAAGCCCTTACAACCTTTGAGTCGCCAAGCTGACTGTCCCGTACTGAATGCGCGGGCATTAAACAGATTCCAGAACTGGAACATAACGAAGAGGGTGAAGATTCGGCCTCTCCCCCCGCTTTGCACATACTCCGATGTTATCAACATCGGACTTCCCTCCGTAGGGAGGGAGCCGCTATCGCCAAACAAGTAGATCATTTCTGGCATACCTTTCAAGAGATAGGCAAAGAGTACGGCAAACATAAAACCGCCTGTGAGAAAAATAGATAGCATCATCTTCCTGCTGATAATGAAAGAGCGACGATTGCGTGGAGCATCGTGCATTACGCTTTTCGTAGGAGGCAGAGAAGCAAGTGCCATAGCCGCAAAAGTATCCATAATGAGGTTCACCCATAGCATCTGTGTTACGGTAAGTGGTGATTCTGTGCCCATGAACGCTCCGGCAAGCACGATAAGACAGGCTGCCACATTAACCGTTAACTGGAAGAGAATGAATCGCTGGATGTTCTGATAGAGTGACCTACCCCACATCACAGCCCTTCCTATTGAAGAGAAAGAATTGTCGATAATGGTAATATCAGATGCCTCCTTTGCAACAGAAGTTCCGTCACCCATAGACAAACCAACATGAGCAGCCTTCAAGGCTGGGGCATCATTAGTACCGTCGCCTGTTACAGCCACCACATCGCCAAGACTCTGGAGGGTTTCAACAAGTCGTTTCTTGTCGAGAGGACGAGCGCGGGAGATGATGATAGAAGAGCCGAGGCCTCTCCCCCCGCCCTCCCCCGTAGGGAGGGAGCCGGAACGCGCATGGATTGTACTCTTACAAAATTCTTTGACATTTTCATCTGAAAGGGCAGCAAACTCAGGTCCTGTAATGATAGTTGGATTTTCTAAGCCTATCTGACGAGCGATCTCCTTAGCAGTAGCAGGAGTATCACCTGTAACTATATTGATACGGATTCCGGCATGGAGACATTCTTCTATAGCAGCAGGAACATCATCACGAACAGGATCAGAGATAGCGACTATGCCCAAGAATCGGCCTCTCCCCCCGCCCTCCCTCGTAGGGAGGGAGCCGGTAAGCGGAAAAGAAGATACGGCAAAGCCTAATGTACGCATACCCTTCGATTGATATTCAAGGAGTTTAGCCTCTATATCTGCTCGTGGAGCCGCAAAATCATCACACATATCCATGACAATCTCTGGAGCACCCTTTATTAGCACTTTATGCTCTATGGTTGTCGCCATATATTTTCTCTCCGTAGAGAACGGAACTTCATCTAAAACCTTGGCATCAGCACGAAGTTGGGCATAATCCACGCCTTTATCACGAAGATAAAGAAGGAGAGCACCTTCCGTAGGATTACCGAGGATAGTCTCATTTCCCTCGGAATCAACACCTATGATGGCGGTTGAGTTTATTGCCATATTGAGTTTCATATCCTCCCCGAACTCAGGGAAGACCTCAGAGACCTGCATCTTGTTCTGGGTGAGAGTACCTGTCTTATCTGTACAGATAACGGTAGTTGCGCCCATAGTTTCACAAGCGTGCATTTTTCGGACCAAGTTATTGGTTTTCAGCATTCTTCGCATAGAGAGGGCGAGCGAAAGACTAACAGCCATAGGCAATCCCTCTGGTACGGCACATACTACAAGCGTAACGGCAATCATCAACGACTGGAGGGCGTATGGGAGGAACTGCGGTTCTGCAAAGGAAGTGTCATTAACATGGAAGAATGCCACTATTCTGCCAACGAAAACAAGAATGCCAACCACATAGCTTGCAACGGAAATAACGATTCCCAAACGGTCAAATTGCTCGTCGAGTGGAGTCTTTACATTATCCGTTATCTGGGCTGCCGTAAACACTTTTCCGTTCTCCGTCTTGTCACCAACGGCAAAGACACGACACACGCAATGGCCTTCCATGACCTTTGTGCCACGCATCACATGATTTGAAGGGAATGTGGCATTATTATCAAATTCGTCTTTGTTTACCGTTTTATGGCAGATAGGTTCCCCCGTAAGTGTTGACTCATCAATACTGAGGGAAGTAGCTTCAAGAAGTTCGCAATCGGCTGGCACTTCCTCACCAGTAGAGAGCATGAGAACATCACCAACCACTACATCACGACGAGGAATTGCCACAACCTTTTCCTTGCCACCAATCAAACGGATAGCCTTAACAGGCTCATCATCGTTCACTTGATTAAGAAGATCAAACTCACGATTAGCCTTTACCTCGAAATAGAACGAGATACCTGTGGCGAGAACAATCGCCATTATGATTCCGACAGGCTCAAAGAACACTTTGGCATTATAGGATGCCTCAAGTCCGAGCCAACCGAAATATTCAGAAAGTGAAATAAACGTAGAGAGAAGGGCGGCAATCTCAAGGATGAAGACAAGGCTGTCGCCATTCTCCCATCCAGGGATGAGATGACCTAAAGGACCAGTAAGAGTCTGGACGAACTGTTTCCAGAGCGATTCTTTCCCTGGAGGCGTGAGTATGTTAGCACCGTGCTCTTTACGAGACGCGATGACTTGAGATTCGTTGAGCATAAGAAGAGAAAAGCCCCAAGGGCCGTTATTTGCTCTGCAAAGTTACATTATATTATATTAAGGGAAAAAATAAAAACCTTAAAAAAGATAAAACCGAGGAAAATAAGGGGTAAAAAGGAAGTTTTTGCGCATTTTTCTTTGTCAATTCGGGAAATATTAGTACCTTTGCAACCAAATGTTCAGTTTAGAAACCCTAAAAATTGACTTAAAGTCACTCAAAGACAGCTCATTAGAGCGTAATTGGGAGCTTTGCGACGACTATTTCGAAGCACTTGAAGATGCAGAGATTAGGAGTGGCAGGGTTGCTGTTTGTATGTCTTTACATAAGACGGCAGACAGTTTTGCACTAAAAATAAAGTCAGAGGGCTTCGTCATTGTGACCTGTGACAGATGTCTTGACGACATGGAGCAGCCTATTGCTCAGGAGTCGCAGTTCATCGTGAAACTTGGCATTGAAGACAGCGAAGACGATGAGGTCATCACCGTGGACGAGAACGAAGGAATACTCGACTTGGCATGGCTCATCTATGAATCAATAGCGCTGGCGGTACCCATTAAGCACGTACATGCACCTGGTAAATGCAATGCTGCGATGACAGAAAAGCTCAATGAGCTGTCAGCCACCCGAAGTGGTGATGAG
>CACYXI010000054.1 GCA_902778265.1 uncultured Bacteroidales bacterium
CGATGACTTCAAGGATGTTGACATCGCATTCACAAGTGCTGGCGCTGGTACATCCAAGGAGTTTGCAGCTGACATTACTAAATATGGTGCTGTGATGATCGACAACTCAAGCGCATTCCGTATGGATGACGACGTGCCATTGGTAGTACCAGAGTGCAACGCTGAGGATGCCCTCAACCGTCCACGTGGTATCATCGCAAATCCAAACTGCACAACTATCATGATGGTCGTTGTGCTCAAGCCACTGGAAAAGCTCTCTCACATCAAGAGAATCCACGTAGCTTCTTACCAGAGCGCATCAGGCGCAGGTGCAGCAGCTATGGCAGAGCTTCAGCAGCAGTACAAGCAGCTCGCTAACGATGAGCAGCCAACAGTCAACAAGTTCGCTTATCAGTTGGCTTACAACGTAATTCCACAGATCGACGTATTCCAGGACAACGGCTATACCAAGGAAGAGATGAAGATGTTCAACGAGACAAAGAAGATTATGCACACAGATGCTAAGTGCTCTGCTATGTGTGTTCGTATCTCTTCTCTCCGTGCTCACTCTGAGGCTGTATGGATCGAGACAGAGCAGCCAATCTCAGTAGAGGCAGCTCAGGAGGCTCTTCGCAATGGTGAGGGCGTAACACTCGTTGACGATCCAAAGCGTGTAGGAGTAAAGGCTAATCCTGATGCAAGCAAGGAGACAATGGAAGGTCTGCCTTACCCAATGCCTCTCTACACAGCTGGTAAGGATGACGTATATGTAGGTCGTGTACGTAAGGATCTCTCTGATCCAAACGGACTTACATTCTGGCTCTCTGGTGACCAGATCAAGAAGGGTGCAGCCCTGAACGCTGTTCAGATTGCAGAGTACCTTATCAAGGTTGGAAACGTTAAGTAATTATTATTTACGATTTTACTATGTACTATTTACTATTTGCTTACTATTTATACCAAGCCATTGGAAATAGTAAATATCATCAATATAGTAAATAAAAAGTACATAGTAAATAGAAAAATAGTACATTGCATCAAAGAAATTTGGGAAATTGACTGATTTCAGTTTACTGAAGAAAATAGACTCACCGGAAGACCTTCGGAAACTTTCGGTGGACAAGTTGCCTGAGGTTTGCCAAGAACTGCGCGAGGACATCGTGCAGGAACTCTCGGTGAACCCTGGGCATCTTGCATCTTCACTCGGCGTAACGGAGCTTACCGTAGCCCTTCATTACGTCTTCTCTACACCCTACGACCGCATTGTGTGGGACGTGGGGCATCAGGCTTACGGTCATAAGATTCTTACTGGCAGACGCGATGTTTTCTATACAAACAGGAAATTGAACGGACTGCACCCATTCCCTTCTCCTGACGAGAGCGAATACGACACCTTCACTTGCGGACATGCCTCTAACAGCATTTCCGCTGCACTTGGTATGGCTGTTGCCGCCAAGCTATCACCCACCACCCAACACCCATCACCAAAGGTTGTCGCTGTAATCGGCGACGGTGCCATGAGCGGTGGATTAGCTTTCGAAGGTCTCAACAACGTCAGCTCTTCGCCTAACGACCTGCTCATCATACTCAATGACAACAACATGTCTATTGACCGCTCCGTAGGCGGTATGAAGCAGTATCTCCTCAACCTCACCACCAATGAGTCATATAACCATTGGCGTAACAAGGCTGCGGAATGGCTCGCAGGTAAGGGATTCCTAAATGATGACCGTCGTAAGACTATCATCCGACTCAACAATTCCATCAAGTCAGTTCTCTCTCAGCAGCAGAACATCTTTGAGGGATTCAACATTCGCTATTTCGGTCCTGTTGACGGTCATGACGTGAAGGAACTCGTGCGAGTTCTCACTCAACTCAAGGATATGCGTGGGCCGAAGCTTCTCCATATCCATACCAAGAAAGGTAAGGGCTATAAACCAGCCGAGAATGCAGCCACTATCTGGCATGCTCCAGGCAAGTTCGACCCGAATACAGGTGCACGAATAACTGGCAATGACGAGAATATGCCTCCTAAGTATCAAGATGTATTTGGTGAGACTCTTGTTGAGCTTGCCAAGGAAAATCCTCGTATCGTGGGTGTTACACCTGCCATGCCAACAGGCTGTTCGATGACAAAGCTGATGAAAGCCTTCCCTGATCGCGCCTTCGATGTCGGAATAGCAGAAGGTCACGCAGTTACATTCTCTGGAGGTATGGCAAAGGACGGACTCATTCCTTTCTGTAATATTTACAGCGCATTCGCCCAGCGTGCCTACGACAACATCATACACGATGTGGCAATAATGAAATTGCCAGTAGTATTCTGTTTCGATAGAGCCGGACTTGTAGGCGAGGATGGAGCAACACATCACGGTGCATTCGATATGGCAGCCTTACGACCAGTTCCGAACCTCACCATATCATCACCTATGGACGAGCACGAGCTTCGCCGACTGATGTACACCGCCCAACTACCAGATAAAGGACCATTCGTAATACGCTACCCACGAGGTCGGGGTGTTCTCATAGACTGGCGTTGCCCTCTCGAAGAGATAAAAGTAGGAACTGGCAGAAAACTCACATCAATAGAAGGTGAAGGCGAAGGTATCGCAATTCTCACGATAGGTCCTGTGGGCAACACAGTGGAAAAATTACTATCCACCAACACCCATCACCCATCACCCATCACCCACTACGACATGCGCTTCCTAAAGCCTATCGACGAAGATATACTTCACGAGGTAGGCAAGAAGTTCAGAAAAGTGATAACCGTAGAAGATGGCGTTCGCAATGGCGGACTTGGTTCTGCCGTTACCGAATGGTTCCAAGATCACGACTATGATGTCAAGGTAAAACGTCTCGGCTTGCCAGACCAATTTGTTGAGCATGGCACCGTCGCAGAGCTTCAGCATATCGTAGGTATTGACGAAGAAAGCATTAGTGAAGCAATCGCTGGCCTCTCCCCCCGCCCTCTCCCGTAGAGAGGGAGCTAGAAGGCGACAAGGAAAGACCATATACATTTTACATTGTAATCCCCCATTCTCGAATCGGCTCCCTCCCTATGGGGGAGGGCGGGGGGAGAGGCCGATAATTTAGTATATGAAAATCGTAATTGCAGGCGCACGCGCCATTGGTACATATCTTGCAAAACTACTCTCGCGAAACAACGAGGAGATTATTCTCATCGACGATGATGAGGATAGCCTTGATAGTATATCAAGCAATTTTGATGTACTCACACTCCATGCCAGTCCTGGTAGTATAAGTGCATTGCGTCAGGCAGGTGTGCAGGAATGTGACCTTTACATTGCAGTTACACTTGATCAGCACGTCAATCTCGAATCATGCGCCATTGCCAAAGCTCTTGGAGCAAAGCAGACCGTGGCAAAGGTAGAAGACTATGAGTTTGCCGATCCAGAGAACAAAGACACATTAAAGGCTTCAGGCGTTGACTCTGTTATCTACCCAGAACTTCTCGGAGCAAAGGATATCATAAACGGTCTCAAGATGTCATGGGTACGTCTGCGTTGGGATGTGCATAACGGTGCACTCGTAATGCTCGGCATCAAATTACGTGAGACTGCCGAGATTCTCAATCAGCCTCTCAAGGAAATAAGTGGACCGGAAGACCCATTCCTTATCGTTGCTATCAAGCGTGGTAACGAGACCATCATTCCTAATGGTAATGACGAGCTAAAAGTCAACGACCTCGCCTACTTCATGACCAAGCGCAACTATATCCCTCTCATCCGCAAACTTGTGGGTAAGGAAGGATATGCCGACGTAAAGAACGTGATGGTTATGGGCGGTGGAAAGACCGCTGTACGAACAGCCTCCACCCTACCCGACTATATGAAGATGAAGATCATCGAGAAGGATCCTGCGCGTTGTGAACGCCTCAACGAACTTCTTCTTGATGCCGATCGTGTTCTCGTCATTAATGGTGATGGTCGTGATGTATCTCTTCTTATCGAGGAAGGAATTAAGAATACCCAGGCATTTGTGGCAATCACAGGTAATGCCGAAACTAACATCCTCGCCTGTCTCACAGCCAAGCGAATGGGTGTGCGCAAGACTGTTGCTATGGTTGAGAACCTTGACTATGCAGCAATGGCAGAGAGCCTTGACATCGGTACTATCATCAACAAGAAGGCTATTGCAGCCAGTCATATCTATGAGATGCTGATGGATGCCGACGTATCAAATGTGCGCTTCCTCATGAATGCCAATGCCGATGTGGCAGAGTTCGTTGCGCAACCTGGCTCAAAGGTAACGCGAAAGAAGGTATTCGAACTCGGAATACCTTACGGAATGACTATCGGCGGACTTGTGCGCGATGGTGAGGGTATGCTCGTTCGTGGTGGCACTCAGATTCAGGCCGGCGATAATGTCGTAGTCTTCTGTCACAATGCCGATATGAAGAGAATTGAGAAATTCTTCCTTTAGTAAAGCAAATTCGCTTACGCGAGGATTGGGAAAGTAAATTCCCAGTAAATTATATTCAGTAAATTAAACTCCAAATAATTTCTAATTTCCCGAATATAATTTACTGATTCAATTTACCCCCAATTTACTTTCCAAAATATTACATCCTTCCCTTTGGGAGATTTGTCGTCAGACCCTTCGACCTTAGGAGAAAAGGCTTGGTTAGGCTAATGAATTTCAATCTAACATATAAGATTCTCGGTTCACTACTCTTCCTTGAGTCTGTGTTCATGATTATGTGCCTTGGTGTATCGCTTATATACCAAGAGGATGATACATTTGCATTCATCCTATCAATTCTCATCACACAGATGTTTGGATTCGCCTTGCGTTATCTGGGCAAGGACGCAACCAATACCATGAACAGAAGCGACTCCTTCCTTGTCGTCACATTGGCATGGAGCTTGTTCAGTCTATTCGGGACACTACCATTCCTCATAGGTGGTTACATCACCAATTTCACCAACGCATTCTTTGAATCCATGTCGGGCTTCACGACCACAGGCGCCACCATCCTCAATGATGTGGAATGCCTGCCACACGGAATCCTGTTCTGGCGAAGTCTGTCACAATGGATTGGTGGATTGGGTATTGTATTCTTCACCATAGCCATCTTGCCGTCAATGGTAGGCGGATCAGTAAAAGTGTTTGCAGCAGAGGCAACAGGTCCGATAAAGACAAAACTTCACCCCCGACTATCAACTACGGCAAAGAGCATCTGGATTATATTTCTCTGCCTCTCTATTGCTTGCGGAATATGCTACTATCTGCTTGGAATGAATGTTTTCGACAGCATCAACTATGCCATGACAACACTCGCAACAGGAGGCTTTGCCACGCATAATGATAGTATTGAAACATTCCAGTCGCCAGCAATAGAGTACGTCAGCACATTGTTCTGCTTCCTCTCTGGTCTCAATTTCATCATTCTCTATCGCTGTGTCATCAAGGGCGAGATAAAGAATCTTATCAATAACGTAGAGGTGAAATTCTATGTGGGTGTCACCCTAATCTTCACATTCTTTATTATGGTGATGCTCATAACCCACAACAACTACGACTATGAGCACGCTTTCCGTTGCGGAATATATCAGGTTGTATCATTCCTGACAACCACAGGTTTGTTCAATGATGATGCAGCCAAATGGCCTCACGTCACTTGGGTTGTTCTTGCCGTATGTATGTTTATTGGTGGATGTGCAGGTAGCACGAGTGGTGGTTTCAAGTCTGTTAGGTGTATAATGCTGTTGAAAGTGGTACGCAACGAGTTCCGACAGATGCTACATCCTCACGCAGTATTGCCTCTACGTATCGGCGACACGAATGTACCAAACCAAAAGCGCGTCACCCTACTCGCTTTCCTCACCGTTTATTGCCTTATGTGCATCTTCTGTGCATTTACGATGATAGCAGCAGGAATCGACAATACCAATGCCATCACCATCACGATCTCCACGCTGAGCAACGTAGGTCCTACGCTCGGCACAGAGATTGGTCCTACGATGTCATGGGACGAGCTTCCCGACTTTGCCAAGTGGATTTGCTCTCTCCTCATGCTCATGGGGCGTCTTGAGATCTTCTCAGTATTGATAATATTCACCCCATCGTTCTGGAAGGAACAGTAAAGCCTAACCAAGCCTTCCCAAATAGAGCCTAACCAAGCCTTCCCAAAGGGAAGGATGTTTGATACTATTGCCAATCACAGGAAACATTACAAACATAAATAGGAGGTGGAAATACACCTCCTATTTTATATAATCCTTTGCTACCATATCGTAGTAAAGGGCTTCCAATTCACCGACACTAAGTTGCTGTACAGAATGCTCTATCATTCTTATTAGTTCCTCACGTCGGCTTTCATCGTTGTAAGAGTCGAAGTTCATATTGAAAATTATTATATAAATATCTTTAGCACTCCGGCTCCCTCTCTACGGGAGAGGGCGGGGGGAGAGGCCGATTAGTCATGATCATAATCCTCCGACAACTTCTTCATATCCTGATACGTTGTCTTGATATCATCCCAAGTGATGTCAATGCAATCCTCGGTCTTGCGCTTATTAAGGGTATGAGAGATAAGCCAGTCGTAAGTCTTTTGCAGATAGAACAATCGGGCAAGCACACCATGATTCCCCCCCTCAAGCCAGTCAAAACGCAGAAGTTTATCCTGACCATTCTCCTGAAGATAATCTACAACCCTTTTCGACTCCTTGACGCCAACGGCTCTATCTGCCGTGCCGTGCATGATCCATAGAGGCAACTTACCAAGTCCACTCAGATCCCTTAGCGAACAACCACCGCAAAGAGCCATGGCAGCCGCCACCTTCTCTGGATAAGTGCCAACGAAATCAAGCGTACCATAACCGCCAAGACTCATACCGAGCACATACACGCGCGTTGTATCTACATTGTAGTTTTCCTTTGCCCAATCTAACAGATCATTTATCTTTGAAGGTTTCCACGCACCACCAGGATTCTGCGGAGCAAGCACGAAGGCAGGTATCACCCTACCTTTGTCAATGGCATGAAGCACACCATAACGACGCACACGCATCAAGTCCTTACCACAAAGACTCGCGCCATGCAAGAATATGATAAGCGGCATCTTATGTTGCTCAATCTTATAATCCTCTGGAACAAAATACCAGAACTTATACCCACCCGGCACAGCATCCGTCATCTTCAGATACTCACCTGCCGTCTGAGCCGAAATATTAGCCACGCTGCATATCAGCATAGCCACAATGATCATCACACGTCTTATTTTCTGAATACCTATTGCCATTATCAATATTGTTTAGGAATATGCGGTTTAGTCACAAGGCAAACGCACATTATTCTGTTTATATCTGGCAAAGATAAGAAATTATCACGAGAATGCCAACAGTTTTTAGATTTTTTTAGCCAATACCCACTTTTTTATAAGATTCAGTAAAATAAAATCTTGCCTAAATGGAAATAAATTACTACCTTTGCAACAAACTATTATGCCCAAACCTAAAGATATGAAGAAATCATTTTTTATAGCCTGCATCGTTTGTTTATTAACGCTGCTACCAAGCAGTTGCACGAATAGCGTAGCTCAGGCACAGGAATCGACAGAGGAAACGGAGAATACCAATAAGGATATATACTTCAAGGAAGTATTTCCAGAATATGTAGCAGAAGCCAAACAATATCTTGCTGGAAAGAAACTGAATCAAGACTATTGCATTCTGGTTGATTACAGCATACCGAGCAGCCAACGTCGCGTTTTCCTTTGGTCTTTCAAAGAAAACAAAATCATCTTCAAGGCGCACACTATGCATGGTCCTGGTGGTGGCAGCACAAAAGAACATGCCGTATTAAGCAACGAAGCGGGAAGCCTTTGCTCAGCATCAGGTCATTTTCGTATCACACATACCGAGGGCGCAACCATCAAACCCAGTTTCCGACTCGTAGGCTTAGACAAAGAGAACAGCAACGCTTACGAACGAGCCATAATGCTTCACAGTTGCGGAATAGTGGACTATAGTCTGAAGCACAAAGAGGAATACCTTCCAGTTGATGCAGGTTGGTGTTCTGGTTGCATCACCATTTCCGTAGATGAAATGTCATTCTTAAAAGGCTTTATCAAGAAACACCCTCAAAACATAATGATCTGGTCATTTGAATCTCATCATATATTCTGATTCCAGACCAATATCTTACAAGAAACACCCATATTCACATTTTTCAACACCTTTTCTTGCAAGTATGAAAATAAAATAGTATTTTTGCAAACGAAAGTTCTAATAAACAATTTAAAACTCATAAAGTATGGAAGCAAGCAGAACATCAACAAGTTCGCAATTCCAAACGAATCTTACAAACTGGAATCGCGAAACAGCGCATCTATCAGTTGGCAACTTCAACAATCACTATTTCGAAGAGATTGTGAAGATGCGAGAAGAAGCCGTGCCTTTCATCTATGAGGAACTCAAAAAAGGACCAACCCTTCTCGTTCATGCCCTTGATGAGATTTACCCTAACACAGTGAAGTATGACGGATATGTTCCACTTACAACTATCTGTAACGTATGGCTAAATATTCTGAGCAAGAAATTGGGACATTAATAGGATGGTTTCCTGCACTTGGTAAAGACCCCAACTTCAGAATAACAAGTGATTCCACACCTGCATACAATTGTATTGGTTGGGCACTTGGAATGAATGATGTATGGGTCGGCTTATACCACCCCACAAACTATGCATGGACATGGTGGCCAGAAAGTGTACCTTGCAATGAGAACAGAGATTCACTAATCTCACTCTTCGAATATTTTGGCTTTAGTCAATGCACAGTTTCAACAATAGAAGCCGACTATGACAAAGTTGCCCTCTATGCAGATGAAGAAGGATGGACACATGCAGCAAGAGTCATTGGTGACAACATACTTCATAGCAAGATTGGAACTGCATGGGATATTCACCATAACGGTGGTAATACTTTCGACAATACAGAATATGGAAGTATCTACGCCTATATGAAACGCCCCATATCCGAACGATACATAACAGATATAAAGAAGCCTCACATTGGTACTATTACCATAAATGAGGAATTAACATAAACTTAAAACATAAGCAAAAGAAAAAGAAATATAGACAAATAACCTCCCAACTTTGCCAATGGATACGTTCATTTTGACAGGTGAGGGAAACAATCATATTAAGAACACGCGTTCTTCAAATCGGAATACTCAGAAAACTTGGCCGTTAGAAGAGTAATTGTAAATAGATTAGATATGAAGACGTCTGCGCATAGCGTGGACTCTTTTATCGTCTATTTACAGGTTCGGCCAAGTACCTCTGAGTATCGATAAATTAGCGCCACGCTTTTTTTATTGATACTAATCCAGAAGTACTTGGTCGAAATTTTCTTCGAAATGAAATCGCGCTAATAAAGCGCAACCATATTGCTTGTATGTAGGCATAAGGTTGCCAGTTGACAATTTCAATAAGCAACCTTATGGAAAATCTGTCACTATATTTTAATACATATTCTCTATGCATTTGAATGTATGGATAGGGATGATTGCATCTTACTACGAGACGGATTTTTCGGGGTTAAATCTATATGCCCACAAGCAAGAAAAATTCAGAAAGGACACTCACTTACATAAGTCTATTTAGTAGTGCAGGCATCGGATGCTATGGATTCAAAATGGCAGGTTTTGAATGTATTGCAACTTGCGAATTACTAAGCAGACGACTTGACATACAGAAATACAATCATAAATGTCGTTACGAAAGTGGCTATATTTGTGGTGACATGACTTTGGATGAAACCAAAGCCAAAATAGATAAAGAATTTGACATGTGGCGTAAAAAACATGGCATTAAGGAACTTGATGTATTAATCGCAACGCCACCTTGTCAAGGGATGTCGTATGCAAACCACAAGAAAAACAACAAAGAAAAAGAGATGAAACGTAATTCTCTTGTGGTAGAATCATTAATTATGACCAAACGTTTACATCCAAAATTCTTTGTATACGAAAATGTCAAAGCATTTTTAGGAACGGCATGTCTTGATACTGATGGGGAATATAAGTCTATAAAAGATGCTATAGGACAAAATCTTGATGGAGAATACAACATATTGTATCGTATTCCCAACTTTAAAGATTATGGTTGTCCTTCAAGCCGTACACGAACATTGGTCGTAGGTGTACGTAAGGACATTTTAGATATTACCCCTTATGACATTTTCCCAGACATAAAGCCACAACGAACCCTTCGTGAAACGATCGGTCATCTTCCTTCACTTCATACGATGGGGGAGATTTGGGAGAAAGACATATACCATTCATTCCGTCAATACAATCCTATCATGACCGCATGGATTGAAAATCTCAAGGAAGGACAAGGGGCATTTGAAAACAAAGAGTTGGAAAGACGTCCATATCATATTGTAGATGGTGTACGTGTACCCAATGTGGAAAAAAACGGAGATAAATACACTCGACAATATTGGGATAAAGTACCTCCATGCATTCATACAAGAAACGACATTTTAGCAAGCCAAAATACAGTTCATCCCACAGACAACAGAGTTTTTAGCATTCGTGAACTCATGTTGATGATGTCTGTACCCGATAGTTTCGAATGGTATTATATACCTTATTCAGAATTAAATATAATGTCCTTGGAAGACAAGTGCAAATATTTAAAGAAACAAGGCATTAACATTCGTCAAAATATTGGAGAAGCAGTACCTACAATAATATTCTATCAAATTGCCAAAAAGATAGCAATACTCACAAAGAGTTTACTTAATGAAACAGAAGTATTTGAAATAATTCAAGACAACAATCTGAACAATTCAGACTCAATCATTGAATATATCAAGAATAACCACAAGTTAGGTTTTGTAAATCTATCAAAAATCGCAGAGTATGCAAATGCCATGCGCGAAGACAACGAGGCTTTCTATACTCGCCCAAACATTTGTTATACAGTCGTAAAGGATTTTCCAGATGCATCTAATTTTAAATCATTACATATTCTTGAACCTTCTGTTGGCGTAGGCAATTTCCTTCCTTGTATTATCGAGAAATACAAAAGTGTACATGATGTTATTATTGATGTTTGCGACATTGATTCCGTCAGCATAGAGATTGTAAAAGCATTACTCTCGCTGATAGCAATACCAAAGAACATCCATATCAATTATATTATTGGAGATAGTCTGTTGTATGACTATCCGCAACACTATGACATCATAGTCGGCAATCCACCATACAAAAAATTGACTGGTGCAAAGCTACTATTGACTAAATATAAGGAACAATCAGAAAACAAAGAAACAAACAACCTTTTCTCATTCTTTATAGAGAAAACTTTAAAATATGGTGATTTTGTATCATTGATTGTGCCCAAGAGCCTTATAAACGCCCCAGAGTTCAACTTAACCCGAAAGGTTATGGAACGTACACAAATCCTAAAAATCATAGATTTTGGAGAGAAAGCATTTAAAGGCGTTAAGATTGAAACTATCTCATTTCTCGTAAATGCATCTGCCCAACCCTCAAAAACAAAAATTGAATCATACATAACAAACGAAGTTATTGAGCATGACCAAACTTATATCACAGATAACGCTTTCCCTTATTGGTTGATTTATAGAAACCAAAAATTCGATGATGTTGCAGCCAAAATGCAATTTGATATTTTCAAATCATTCAGAGATAGAAGTATTACAAAAAGCAACACTCGTTCTTCTGGTGCAATCCGTGTACTGAAATCAAGAAACATAGCATCAAATGAAATCATTTCTATAGAAGGATATGATAGCTACATAGACAAAGTTTCAGGACTTGCAGTAAGTGATTTCTTAAACAAAACAAACTGCGTACTTGTACCAAATCTCACATACTATCCACGAGCATGTTTTATGCCGCCAAATTGCATTTGTGATGGTTCAGTCGCAATACTCGAAGTAAAGAATTCTAAATATTCTGTTACAAAGGAGGATTTGGCCTACTACGCGACCGATGAGTTTTCTGAATTCTACAAGATTGCGAGAAACAGAGGCACCCGTTCCTTAAACATTGACAATAATTCCGTCTTTTTCTTTGGACTCTTAAAAAAATAAACTCTCATGGTAAATATAGAAGGCTTTCTCAATCAATTCAATGACTTTGACATTCGCCAAACTCATGATGCACGATATGTCGATCAGAAATGTACTCCTGATATTGTTTGTTTTATTGCAGACTGCATTCTAAGTACATCATGCGCTACAAAAGTATTCTCCATAAACGACCTATGGGAAGAACGTTATTTCATAAATAACTGCCGAATAATATTTGGCAAGCCTTCTCCAGAAGATCCAAGAGCACGTAACGAATACAACAAAGTGCTATGCCAACCATTAAAGCTTCTTGCTTACGCACATGTTTTGAACGTTGCTCTAAGAGGAAAGACTTTATATTTTTCTGTTGCAGATGAAAGTATATTGGAATATATATCCATAAAAGAACGCAACTCATATAATTTCATGCTTAAGTTCTTTCTGAAAGTGATTTCAGATAGTGGACTAATGAGACTCTTTGATGAATATCGTGAAAGTTGCATCTATGATCCAAAAGCTGCAAAAGCTGAGATTTATCAGAAATATCATCGATTCATCTCTGCCAACACTCCATCGCATTCCAAAACTGATGTTGACAGAATATTTCACAAAGTCTTTAACCTATATGCCTATAGCAATATGCTTCCTGGTAGTAATGGGAAAATTCTTAATTGGTACGATTTAATGTATAACAGGATCAACTTTAGAGATAAGGGTAAAAAGAGAAAATCTCTAACAAGAGAGGAAGCCGAAGTTGCAGAGATTATGCAAATGAATCAAGATTTCTATATTGATTATCAAGTCAATAAAGCTATCAGACAAGTAAGACAAAAACAGGGCACTACAAGTGAAGTACATGATGATTTGGCAACAGGTATTGCCACGGAAGTACATCATATATTTCCTAAGTCAGAGTTTCCAGAAATTGCTTCATATTTTGAAAATCTAATTTTAATAACAAGTAGCCAACATAGACAAAAAGCGCATCCCAATAGTAATTTCCATCTAATTGACAAAGATTATCAATTGGTTTGTCTAATGGCAAAATCTCGTTCTATCGAGAACTATATTAATGAACATGGTGAATCTTTTTACACAAAGAAATCCTTTATCTATGTGGTAAATACGGGTACATCGCAAAACGAATTGAAAGAAAATGATTCATTTAATACAATTCGCAGATTCATCCACCATTATTATAATTGCTATAGACTTGAAGATGATACTTCCTCAATGATGGTTGCAGAAAACAATCCATAAAAATGGAGATTTTAGAACTACGAAAAACTGCGATGTCTGTCGCAGTTTGTAATACGCACCTCCCTTCTTCCTCCCTTGTAACTCCTATGTAAGTCCCATTTTCCTCCCATTCATAGGAAGGGATTTGAATCGGATTTGAAGCGAAGGTGAAGCGGACCTGGAGCGAAGGCAGGACGAAAGATGTAATAAGGTCTTTGAGAAATTGGTGTAATACTCGCTGAAATAAAAAAAGAAAAAAGTTTTTGAGGGCGAGTATTACACCTTTGGCGTTTTGAGCGTAAATTTTAACTGATTATCAATGCGTTAAGCTTGGTGTAATACCCTCGAAAGTATTACACCAATTTCGGGAGTTTGGTGTAATAGTGGTGTAATACTTTCACGAGTATTACACCAAAGATAAAACACTATTAATCAAAGCGTTAATACACTCAAAACCGCAAAGGTGTAATACTATGCGTTGAAAACTTTTTTCATTTTTTAGCCCAAAAGTATTACACCACTATTACACCAACAAAAGATTTGCTTTATGCCGAAAGACATAACATTCGGAGAAATCAACAAGTTAGGTACATCAGCCAAGAAATATCGAACATTTTTCAAGAAAAATTTATTGAAAATTATTTGGAAGTTAAAGAAAATCTATTTACCTTTGCACCTCGGTTCTTTATGAGCCAAGCCTCAATATCGACTGCCTGACAACAGACACGATCGAGTTGGGAAGAGAGTTTCGAAACGCTAAAACAGTTATCTTTTACTTTTTAATTTAACAACTTTAAAGACCTTTTTTACAACATGGGAAAACTATCTCTTGCAGAACAGGTGCGTCTCGTTGAAGACTTCCTGAATGACAACTTCGCCTTCAGACATAATGAGGTGAGCGACACTTTTGAGTACAAGGTGCTCAAACCTGAAATGGGCGATATGCCCGCAAGCCCTGACTATGAGCCAGTTAGCGACGAGGCTCTTAACTCCATCATCCTTGAGGCGATGAAGTCAGGCATAGAGGGTAAGGTTGCCGACCTTATCAAGCGTATCATTTGCTCTAAGACTACCGAGACGTACAATCCGCTTGTATCCTATCTCGACGGGCTCCCAAAATGGGATGGTGTGGATCGTGTTGGCGAACTTATCCATCGTATTCCAGGCGTTGACGATGAGAAGGAGGAGTTCGCACGCCGCTGGTTCAGATCAGAAGTGGCTCATTGGTCTGGTCTTGACAAGATCTACGGCAATCAGCTTGTGCTTCTCTTTATCGGCAAACAGGGATGCGGAAAGGGTTCGTACATCAAGAAGCTGCTTCCAGAGCATCTTCAGAAGTACTATCTTGACCACATCAACCTCACCAACAAGCACGACACAGACATGGCTCTTGCCAACTGCGGTCTGGTGAACTTTGATGAGTTCGACCGCTACACCGACAAGCAGCAAGCCACTCTGAAGTACATCATTACAAAGGCTGAGGTGAATGCCCGTAAAATCTACGGCAAAAACATCACGCTTCGTGCTCGTATGGCATCTTTCGTAGCCACGACCAATGTTGTCCGCCCTCTGAAAGACAGGACGGGAACACGCCGTTTCGTGGTGCTCCAGATACCTTTCGGCACTATCATTCCTGATCAGCCAATAGACTACGATCAGCTCTATGCACAGCTAAAGTATGAGGTGTGCGAAGAGAAGAAGATCTATTGGCTCACTCAGGAGGAGAACGAGCGTCTGCAAGTGCTCAATCAGGAGTATTGTGCCATTGACGACTTTACGGCAATGATCAGTACCTGCTTCCGTAAACCGAACGAGAATGAGGAGAGCCGTCAGATGACGAGTCTGGAGATTCTTGCTGCCGTACAGCAAAAATATCCAGAGATAGAACTTACTCGCAGGAACCAGTCTCTTCTCGGCATCAACCTCTCATCGATGGGTATCACCAACCGCCGTCTCAAGAACGGCAAGGTCTATGATGTGGTGCAAATAGCAGCGTAAATCTAAAACGACAAAAGCCCCACGAAATGCGGGGCTTTTGTCGTACCTATTCTGCCAAAATAAGGAAACGGATGTATATGATTTATCTGAAGCTGGCGCAGTATGGGTGTGATTTACAAAAATCAGATACATCAGACAAAACCGTTTCTCTTCATTTCTGGAACACAGATTTGAACATATAATTAACGTGAGTTCGACAAAAAGCGCCGAAGGTGCGACACCTAAAAGGGCAGTCCGTAAGGGCTGTTATATAAACATTTTTAGGGAATGAGGTCTGAAGGACCGACACCTATTATATTTATTAGGTGTCGCACCTACGGCGCTCACTAAAAAACGCCATTATAGTAACAGCCCTTACGGACTGCCCTTTTAGGTGTCGCTCTTTCAGAGCTTCTTCAATCACGTGTGTTTCAGCAATATACGAGCCTGTGTAATTCGTCGAACTCACGTTAATTAACAGAAAAAAGGCTTGCCGTTAAGCAAGCCTTTTGCACTTATAATATTTTACATTAACTCATTATTAATTAATAATTAAACCGAAATATTCGGTTTAGAGTGGATACTCATCGAAAGCATAGAGGATGGTAGAGAGATAGCGCTCACCTGTGTCTGGGAGGAGAACTACAATCTTCTTGCCCTTGTTCTCTGGACGTGCTGCAATCTGAGCTGCTGCAAAGGCTGCTGCACCAGAAGAGATACCTACGAGGAGACCTTCTGTCTGTGCAAGCTGACGACCTGTGCGTATAGCATCATCATTATCAACATCGATAACCTCGTCGATAACGTCAGCGTTGTATGTCTTTGGAATAAAGCCAGCACCAATACCCTGAATCTTGTGAGGACCGCTCTTACCACCATTGAGAACAGGTGATGTGAGAGGCTCAACCGCATAAATCTTCACGTTAGGGTTCTGCTCCTTGAGATACTTACCAATACCAGATACAGTGCCACCAGTACCTACACCTGCAACGAAGATATCTACCTTACCGTCAGTAGCATCCCAGATCTCAGGACCTGTTGTTGCATAGTGACGCTCCGGGTTAGATGGGTTCTCAAACTGCTGAAGGATAATGCTTCCTGGGATTGAGTCACGAAGTTCCTCTGCAGCCTTGATAGCACCAGCCATACCGTCCTTACCGCTTGTGAGACGAACCTCTGCACCGTATGCCTTAACGAGGTTACGACGCTCAACAGACATGGTCTCAGGCATGGTGAGAATGAGGTGATAGCCCTTTACAGCGCTTACAAGAGCGAGACCTACACCAGTATTACCAGAAGTTGGCTCGATGATTGTAGCACCTGGCTTGAGGATGCCTTTTTTCTCAGCGTCCTCAATCATAGCGAGGGCGATACGATCCTTTACTGAACCACCAGGGTTGAAATACTCCAGCTTTGCGATTACAGGAGTCTCAAGGTTCTTTGACTGTGAGAACTTATTAAGTTCGAGCAGAGGGGTCTTACCGATCAGCTCAGTGAGTTGTTTTGCGATTGCCATTTTTTGCATAACCAAGCCTTTCCAAAGGGAAGGATGTTTTATACACTTAGAGTGTGTATGCCTTTCATCTGAGAAGGCTTGGACTTTTTATTAAATGTTATTATTTATATTCGTGTGCAAAGGTAATGATTTTCGATCATCCACGCAATACCACAAATATGGTAAATTTGTTTTAAGCTCCCTCCCTACGGGGGAGGGCGGGGGGAGAGGCCCCTTACGCCTTATCCAAAGCCTGTGCAATATCCTCCAAGATATCATCGATATGCTCTACACCGATAGAGAGACGGATAGTAGAAGGAGTGATATGCTGCTCTGCAAGCTCCTCTGGAGACAACTGTGAGTGAGTTGTGGTGTATGGATGGATAACGAGTGACTTAACATCAGCTACATTAGCAAGGAGTGAGAAGATCTTGAGGTTGTCAATGAACTTCCAAGCTGCTTCCTGACCGCCCTTGATCTCGAATGTGAAGATAGAGCCACCACCATTAGGGAAGTACTTCTTGTAAAGCTCGTGATCACGATGATTAGCGAGACTTGGGTGATTTACCTTCTCTACCTTTGGATGCTTCTCAAGGAAATCAACAACCTTGAGTGCGTTCTCTACATGACGCTCGATACGGAGTGGAAGAGTCTCAACACCCTGAAGGAGGATCCAAGCATTGAATGGAGAGATTGCAGCACCAGTATCACGAAGGATTACGGCACGGATGCGAGTTACAAAGGCTGCAGGACCTGCTACATCAGCAAATACAGCACCGTGGTATGATGGATCTGGCTTTGCGATTGTTGGGTACTTGTCAGCGTTAGCCTTCCAGTCGAACTTACCACCATCAACGATAACACCACCGAGGCTTGAGCCATGACCGCCAATGAACTTTGTAGCTGAGTGAACCACGATATCAGCACCGTGCTTGAGAGGCTGAATGAGGATTGGAGCAAAGGTATTGTCAACGATGAACACAATGTTATGTCTGTGTGCTATCTCTGCGATTGCCTCAAAGTTTGCAACGTCTGAGTTAGGGTTGCCGAATGTCTCAGCGTAGATAACCTTTGTGTTTGGCTGGATAGCAGCCTCAAGAGCCTTAAGATCGTTTACGTTAACGATAGTGTTTGTTATGCCCTGAGTAGCAAGTGTATGTGTAATGAGGTTGTAGCTACCACCGTAGAGATTATCTGCTGCAACGATGTGGTCACCTGCCTGTGCGATGTTCTGGAGAGCGTAAGTGATAGCTGCTGCACCTGATGCTACTGCGAGACCAGCCACGCCACCTTCGAGTGCTGCTACACGGCTCTCGAAAACGCCCTGAGTAGAGTTGGTGAGACGACCGTAGATGTTACCTGCATCGCGAAGTCCGAAACGATCGGCAGCATGTTGTGAATTACGGAAAACGTATGATGTAGTCTGATAGATAGGTACTGCGCGAGAATCTGAAGCTGGATCTGGTTGTTCCTGACCTACGTGAATTGCAAGTGTTTCAAGACGATAGTTCTTTGTACTCATATTTATTATCCTTTCTTTTTTTATTGACTCCCCTCGCCTTTCAGCTCAGTTTGTCGTGGTTATTATTTTCTTGTTTATTTCTTTATTGATTTCTGAGTGCAAAATTACTACATTTCGCGCATATTGGAAATACCATTTGGTAGTCATTCCGCATACCATAAGTATGGTATATGAACTCCGTTTGAGCATTTTTGAGGGTTTACACCTTATTATATAAATAAATAGAAAGGAAATTTTTCGCTTTTTAGAAAGAAAATTAGTCGTATTTTTTAGAAAGTAAATTAGAAAGAAATTAAATCAGTAAATTATTTTTGCAACATTTGTTGCCATTAAATTTGTAATTTACTGATTTAATTTACTCCCAATTTACTTTCCAACCCCACGCAAGTGGGTTTCGTTATTTTCGAGTTTCGTATTTTCTGATAAAGATTGTGTATGCCACAAAAGCCATTAGGGTAAAGCCAAGACCTACGATGGCGCAATAATTGTATGTCATTCCGAGACTGATTGGAATGCCCCCAGAGAATGCACCTATAGCATTGCCAAGATTAAAGGCGATCTGTACCATAGCACCTCCAAGGAGTTCGCCTCCGTCAGAATATCTCAAAAGTAATAGCTGCTGGGGAGCTGAGACACTAAAGAGGGCGGCTGTGGTTATCACCATACATACTACGGAGATAATGGTGTTATCCGAGAAGAAGAAGATGAGGCAAAGCATGAGGCACATCATCATTACTCCATATCTGCCCATGTGACCAGGTCCAGACTTGTCGGATATTTTTCCACCACAGAGGTTTCCTACCACCATTCCGGCACCTGCAAGTACCATCATAAAGGTCATCATCTTAGTAGGGATGCCCGACATATTGGTCAATAGAGGTGCAATATAACTGTAATAGCAGAATACTCCGCAGTTGCCCAAAAGCGTTCCTAATATCACGAGCCATGGGGCAAGGTGTTTGAGGAAACGGAATGTTCCCTTGAAACCTACATTAGGAAGCGGTGGAATGGAAGGTACGAACCGCCAGACGGCAAGCAATGTGGCAACACCCCAAGCACACGAAAGAATAAAGACCAGTCGCCAAGAGAGAATAGCCGTTAGCCACGTGCCAAGTGGAATGCCTATGAGGTTGGCTATTGCCATTCCCGAACCCACTACGGCTACAGCAAAGGCAGACTTTCCATCAGGAGAGATTCTATCAGCAACAATACTTGTCACGCCAAAATATGCTCCGTGAGGAAGTCCGGCACAGAAGCGTGCCAAGAGGAAAACGGCATACGAAGGACTTGCCGCCATCAATGCAGAGGCAGAGATAAAGATTCCACAAAGCATGAGGATGATACGCTTCAACGGCCATGTGCGCCCGAGCATCAGCAACATTGGAGCACCGACACACACACCAAGAGCATAGGCGGAAATAAGATGACCAGCAACTGGGATGGACACATTGAACTCACTTGCCACGTTAGGCAAGATAGCCATCATGACGAACTCGGTAATGCCGAGTCCAAAAGTGCCCATTGCAAGAGAGATAAGGGCTCTTTTCACTATACGATGATGTCAAGTTGTGTTTTTAGGGCTAAGAGTTCAGCCTTCACGTCCTGTAGTTTGCGGAGCACCTTATCAGTTTTATCCACACCCGAACGATTGGTATGCAGCATTTTCTTTGCAGCTGCAATCTTGAAGCCACGCACCCTGATGAGGTTATAGATGACCTTGATATCATCAATCTCCTTCATGGTGTATTGGCGCACCTTATTGGCAGTTGTCTTTGGCTTGATATGAGGAAACTCCGTTTCCCAGAACCTAAGAGTAGGCTCTGTAACACCAACAATCTCTGCCACATCCTTGATGGTGTAATATACCTTTAAGTTTTTCTCAGCCATAACTATTCTTTATTTGGAATTATAAGGAGTAAAAGGAGTACAAGACGATAGTAATTATCGTTTGAAAGGTGAAGGGTGAAGGATGAGTGTTTATTATTATCAAACCTTATTCCTTATTCCATCAAACACTATTCCGTACAAAACATTCGTCTTGTACTTCTTGAACTCCTTGTACTCCTTGAACTCCTTCAAATTCAATTACAACTCGCAAAGCTCGATAGCCTTATCGAGAGCTGCAGAGATGCCGTCAGGATTCTTACCACCTGCAGTAGCGAAGAATGGCTGACCGCCACCACCACCCTGAATAAGCTTGGCAGCCTCACGTACGATCTTACCTGCGTTGAGGTTGTGATCCTTAACCATATCGTCAGAAAGCATTACGGTGATGCTTGGCTTGCCACCGATCTTTGTACCAAGAGCACATACAAGTGACCCTGGCATAGCCTCACGAATCTGGAACACAATATCCTTACATTGCTGTGCATCAGCAGGAACTACAGCCTTGATTACATTAACGCCATTAATCTGCTGAACATGCTCAAGAAGACCAGCCTTGATGCGTGCAGCAGCCTGTGCCTTCATTGCATCAACTTCCTTCTTCAAGTCCTCATGCTCATCAATGAACTTAGCAATAGCACCCTGAAGATCCTTGGCATTGTTGAACATACCAGCGATTGCCTTTGCTGTATCTTCCATTGCATAGAGCATTTCCTCACATTGCTTGCCTGTAACAGCCTCAATACGACGAATACCAGCAGCTACACTACTCTCAGAAATGATTCTGAACATACCGATGCGACCTGTGCTGCTTGCATGAATACCACCACAGAACTCGCATGAAGGTCCGAAACGAACTACACGAACCTTGTCGCCGTACTTCTCGCCGAAGAGAGCGATAGCACCAAGTTTCTTTGCCTCCTCAAGTGGAGTGTCACGATGCTCATCGAGTGGAATATCCTCACGAATCATAGAGTTTACGATGCGTGAAACCTCACGGAGCTGCTCGTCTGTTACCTTCTCGAAATGAGAGAAGTCGAAACGGAGAGTGTCAGGACTTACGAAAGAACCCTTCTGCTCAACGTGATCACCGAGAACCTGCTTCAAGGCATAGTCGAGAAGGTGGGTAGCGGTATGGTTAGCAGCACTTGCATTACGGAGATCAGTATCAACGCAAGCCATGAATGGAGCTGTTGGATCCTTTGGCATTTCCTTCACGATATGAACGCTCTGACCATTCTCACGACGTGTGTCGATGATCGTAACGGTCTCATTCTCAGAAACGAGAACACCCTTGTCACCTACCTGACCACCCATCTCACCATAGAATGGAGTTGCAGAGAGTACGATCTCAAAATATGTAGCCTTCTTGACTGTCACCTTACGATAGCGAAGAATCTCACACTCATACTCAGTATAGTCATAGCCAACGAACTGCTGTTCACCTGGCTTGATCTCAACCCAGTCAGAGTTCTCTACCTGTGCAGCATTACGAGCACGAGCCTTCTGAGCCTCCATCTCCTCATTGAACTTAGCCTCATCTACGCTGATACCCTGCTCACGGCAGATAAGTTCGGTGAGGTCGAGAGGGAAACCGTATGTATCGAACAGACGGAATGCCTGAGTACCGTCGAGTACGTTCTTCTTCTCAGCCTTGAGTGCCTCGATAGCATCAGAAAGCATAGAGATACCCTTGTCGAGAGTGCGAAGGAATGAATCCTCCTCTTCCTTGATTACCTTACCTATAAGCTCACGCTGTCCTGGAAGCTCTGGATAAGATGATCCCATTTCCTGAATGAGAACAGGGAGGAGCTTGTAAACGAATGCCTCCTTCTGGTCAAGGAATGTATAGGCATAACGAACGGCACGGCGAAGAATACGACGGATAACGTAGCCTGCCTTTGCATTGCCAGGGAGCTGACCGTCAGCGATAGAGAATGCAACAGCACGGAGGTGGTCAGCGATTACGCGCATTGCCACGTCAGTCTCTTCTGCAGCACCATACTTCTTGCCAGAAAGACGTTCAATCTCCTTGATGATTGGCTGGAACACGTCTGTATCATAGTTAGAGTGCTTGCCCTGGAGAGCACGAACAAGACGCTCGAAGCCCATACCAGTATCGATTACATTCATGCCAAGTGGCTCGAGGTGACCGTCAGCCTTACGCTCGAACTGCATGAATACGATGTTCCAAATCTCGATAACCTGTGGATCGTCCTTATTAACAAGCTCACGTCCAGGCACCTTAGCCTTCTCTTCAGGAGTACGAGAGTCGAGGTGAATCTCAGAGCAAGGACCGCAAGGACCTGTATCGCCCATTTCCCAGAAGTTATCGTGCTTGTTACCATTGATGATGTGGTCAGCAGGAACGTGCTTGAGCCAGTAACCGTAAGCCTCCTCATCACGTGCAAGACCTTCGCTGTCGTCACCCTCGAAGATAGTAACGTAGAGGTCAGCAGGATCGAGTTTGAGGACATCAACAAGATATTCCCATGCCATATCAATGGCACCTTCCTTGAAGTAGTCACCGAAAGACCAGTTGCCGAGCATCTCGAACATGGTGTGGTGGTATGTATCGTGTCCTACCTCCTCGAGGTCGTTGTGCTTACCACTAACACGGAGACACTTCTGAGAGTCCGCACGGCGGCGTGGCTCTGGGTCGCGTGTACCGAGGATAATATCCTTCCACTGGTTCATACCAGCGTTGGTAAACATAAGTGTTGGGTCATCTTTAATCACCATTGGTGCACTTGGCACAATGGCATGTCCTTTCTGTTCGAAGAAATTCTTGAACGAGTCACGGATTTCGTTTGCTGTCATCATTGAGATTTACTATTTTTTTATTTAC
>CACYXI010000055.1 GCA_902778265.1 uncultured Bacteroidales bacterium
GTGCGCTTCGTTCAGGTACATGTCTATCCACTCCTTGTTGATGGCGTTGCTGCGGCTGTAGCGGCTCAGCGACTGCATGTTTCTGGCCGTCTTCTCAAACCGCTGCAGGTTGTCGTCGCTGTTGTCGATAATCACATACTGGTTGTAGATGTGGTTGCAGGGCAGCAGCAGTCCCACGGGACTGGCGAACGACAGGCGGCAGTCTGAGCGGTCTGTGCTCAGACGCTCGTAGCGGGTGTCGGTATGCACCTTGGCCGAGAGGTCATTCACATCGGAGAGCGTGAAGAGGCACAGGCGGTTGTCGCCAATCTTCATCTCAGCAGGATCGAGGTCGATGTCCTGAAGCGAGGCATTTTCCTCTGGGTTCAGTGACAGATACCGCTCTATCAGACCAGCCTTGCGACGGGTGCCGACAATCTCGTTGTCGCTCAGTTTTCTCAGTCTCACAAAGCCGGAGTCGTTCATGATGCGCTCGAACTGCTCCACGGACTCCAGGAATCGGCTGGCCGTTTCCCTGTTCATTTCCTTCGGGATGATGTGGCCACGGCAGAGCGTTGAAAAATTGCTCTGCATGCGGTTGCGCTCCTTCGTGGTCTTGGTCAGGAAGAGGTAGCACGAATGCTTCAGGAAAGGACGCTCGTTGAAGTGGCGCTCGAAACTGCGGGAGAGGAAACTCATGTCATCCTTCTGCAACTCCGGCTTGTAGGTCTCGCGGATGAACCAGTCCTGCTTGTGGACGATGCTGTAGTCTGGCAGTACCTTTATCGCCTTGCACCAGCAGCCGTGAATGGTCTCGTACTCCTGCGAGGTCACGGTGTAGAGTTCAGGCAGCATCACCTCAAAGGCGACGGTCAGGTCTGCGTCCTTCGACACGATGCAGCTGTTCTCTACTGCCAATAGTGGCAGTTTGTTCTCAACAGTCGTTGCTTTCAGCGTATTCCTCATTGTCGTAACACTTATGTTTGATTATCTGGTATGGCTTGCGTCGGTTGATCAGGAATCGGGGATGATTGCGGTTTGCCATTCTCTTCATTAGTCCGTGCTCTCCGTAGCGTCGGTTGAGGGCGAAGGTCTGCCAGACCAGGACGGAGGCAGACACGACACCCGTACCGATGCACACCCACTGGTTCACGCCAGCGAGATAGAGAATCACGAACAGGACAAAGACTGCAAGCAGTCCGCCCGCGAAGATGAAGAGATACTGCGCCTTCAGCCCCTTGAACTCCACCGACTGGCCAATACCCTTGTTGATATTGTACTCAGCCATTGGTCGTTCTTCTTATACCTTATATTATATATAGGTGTCCGTCTTGACTTAGAGGAAGAACGAGCGCAGGATGGTAGCGGCCACGATGAGGAAGATGCAGGCACCGAACCACGAGGCAGCGGTCTTCGAGGTGTCGGGATCACCAGACGAGAACTTGCCATAGACCTTCACGCCTCCGATGAGTCCTACGACGGCACCGATGGCATAAATGAGTTTCGTGCCCGGCTCGAAGTATGAGGTTACCATGCTTGTTGCCTCGTTGATACCAGCAAGGCCGTTGCCCTGGGCCATAGCGGTTGTTACTCCAGCAGCCATCAGTGCTGCACATGCAACGAGCTTCTTGCTTACAAACTTTGATACATTCTTTTTCATTTTTCGTTTACGTTTAAATGGTTTATTACTGTTGTTAATTGGATTGGATAATTGGATTCAGTGGTTATTTGGCGCACTCCTATCCGTAGTCTCTTTCTTTCATCTGCCTTGCAGTTTTATTGGTTCTACACCAAGTCCTCTACAGTGAAGTCTTCAAACCTTTCTGGAAAGGGCTTCTTTTCTTGTTTCTTGTTTACTTTCTTCGGTTCCGGCTCTTTTGTATTGCGATTGAGTTCAGAGGAATACATCTTCATCACACGGTCGATGTCGTTCTTTACCTCGGGAAACAACCGGCAGATTTCGTCCTTGAACTCCGTGCCTTCCAGCTGTATGAGAGTTTCAGCAGCCTTGCGTACTTCTTCCTTTGTCGGTTCCTTCTTCCTGACCGTATGAAAAGCAAGGTCAATGTCATCAATGATGACTCCCTCTGCCTGAGGCTCACCAGAGTCAGGTTCATCGAACATGGCATCAAGTTCCTCTGTGGGTACTTGTTTCCACTCTCTTTTCGTCTCAACCTCGCAATCCTCCATTGCCACCTCCTGGGCAATCTCCTTGCCGTCCTCAGTCATTTCTCCCTTGGAAACAGCCTCCTTGCGTTTTCTTTCTTCCTCCCGCTCCTTTATTCGTTGCAACTCTGCATTAACGTCAAAGGAACTTTTACCCATGATGTCGTCATCCGACATCTTACTATGGTCATATCCCTGTGACTTCCTGCTACTTTCTGATGTCTGTTGCGTTCCCATTGGAAACAGGGCATAGCACACCAGAAGATAGATGATGATGCACAACAGGCCAATAATGATGAAGTTTGCCATCAGTTTGCCAGTTTACGGGATTTTCCATAGCAGTTATGTATCAGATGGTCTATCTGATTCTCATACCGCATCAGGTGCTCTGTCAGCACCATGTCCACATAGCTGGAGATGTTCACACCCTCAATGTTCAGCGCATTCACAATCTGCCGGATGCGCTCATGGTAGGCATCACGCAGGTAGGCGGACTTCACGCGTCGTGCAGGCTTGTCCATCGGAGGATTGGAAAAGAGGTTCATATACTCTTCATCCAGATTTCCAAGCGGAGCAATGTGAAAGCGTTCGTCATCGTCGTACTCCTGTGCCGGGTTTCCATGTACATGATGTTCCGTCTTCACTGTCTTGTCTTGTGACTTGTGCTGCCATAGGACTATAGTGGTATTAGCAACCACCATTGCTGCTAAAAGTGCAGCCATCAAAATCATTGTCGTACTCATTGTTTCTATGTATTTACTTTTGTTCTTCTAATCCTATTCTTCGTTGCTGATCTGTGCCTGCATCTCATCGAACTTCATTTTCATGACGGCATCCATCGCCTCGTCGTATTTTTTTAGATGTTCTCCAAGCACCATATCGACATAAGTTGAGATAGACAGGTTCTTGTCACCAAGAAGTCCTATCAACTTCGCAATCCGGTAATGGTAGCGTTGCCGTATGTTGCAACTCTTGCCAGTACGGGAGTTGAAGTCCGTCTTGCCTTTAAGCCAATCCAGATATTCACCGACCTGTACGGTCTTCCCGGTATTCTTCTCTGAAGTCTTCTTTGGTGTTGGGATGGCAGCAGACTTCTGCGATTCAGAATCATTCCCACTACATTCTTCGGAATGGATTTCCCTGGACTGTCTCTTTGGTGTGTCTGGCCGGATGCTGTTGATAGCCTCCTCAGCGTTGAAACCATAGTCATTCTTACCAGCCATACTTTCATACTTTGATGATACCCAGGATCTCGTCTGTCAGTTCGCGGATGTTACTTCCCCTTATCAGGGTCTTGTCGGGAGGGAACACCGTCGAACGGAACAGTGGACGCTGCTCTTCACTGTCACCTTCCTTGCGGAATCGCATACTGTTGGGGATGACCGTCTCAAGGACATCCATTCCCAGCTCAGCGATAATCTTGTCATAGACCTCATAGAGTCTGGTCTTCTCCCTGCCGTCCACCATGTTCCAGACGAAATGGAGTCCCTTGATTCTTCCCTTGCCTGGGATGATAAGTGTTTCGTTGACCAGTTTGGCAAACACCAGTGAACTCTCTATCACCACCTTGTCGGCAATGATGGGACAGAAAACATAGTCCATCTGTGACACGACCCTCAGCACTTCGGGATTGTTCAGGGTGCCCGGCAGGTCAAAGAACACAACGTCGAGGTCGTAATCCTCTGCCATCTCCTTTCCTGCGGCAATGGCATCCTCTATGCGGCTGTCCTTGATGGGGTACGACTTCTTGTTCAGTCTCTTGCACTGGTCAAAAGCCTGCTTGCATAGTTGCTCGTTACCCTTGATGTTCTCAAAGTCGCGCTTGCGCATGTCCATGATACTGAACTGAGGGAAGTCACAGTCAACCACTCCTACGCTCAGTCCCTTTACATAGTGCAGATAACTCGCTGTCAGCACAGTCAGCGTTGTCTTGCCCGCTCCCCCCTTCTGGGTGGAGAAGGCGATGAATTTTGTTTCTTTCATTTCTTCTTTCGTTAAATGGTTATATCTTACGTTCATTCGCTCGTTACATCAGTCTTTCTATCGTTCGCACGTTAGGACTTTCGAAGGTTCGTTCGCTCCTTACAGCGTTCGATGGCTCGTTATATCGGTCAAACGATGGATTGGTCGTTCCGACGTTCATGCGTTCCAACATTCCAACGTTCCAACGTCCTCATGTTCGCACGTTCTATCATTCCAACGTTCTATCGTTACTACTATCGTTAGCACGTTCGCTCGATTGACGGTGCAAAGGAACGATGAAATTCTGGACTGACCAAACTTTTCAGACCAGGTGGCTGCTGTGGCTGGAATCATATCCGCCACAACGGCCAGTTTCGACAAAATTTTTGTTCACCTTATATAAGGTTGTATGCCAAAGTCATTGGTTTTATAGACCTTTGCAGCCGTAAATTGGGACAGAGAAGCGACGGACACGTCGGACAAGACCGATGATAGACCTCTCGATACGACTAATCCGTCCGCAAGGCGGATTACGTATGCCCGCAGGAGCATAGCAAGATGTCTTTTGAGTAACTCAAAAGGTTTCGGGTTACCCACGAAACAGCATCTTGCCCTTGCAGGGGGCTGGGGCTGACTCCGAAGTCGTCATCCCTGATTGGTCAAAGCGAAAGTTAAGTGTAAATACAAGATATGGAAGAAAACAAAAAGCGAAGAACGGGTCGATACCCGAAGAACAACAAGCGTACTCACTGTGTGATGGTACGCTTCGACGATGTGGAATGGGCCAAGTTCCTCACACTTTACGAGCAGTCAGGCGTGTACGCCAAGGCTGTTTTCGTCAAGTCGAGGGTCTTTGGCGAGACATTCAAAGTGGTGAAAGTTGACAAGACGATGATTGATTTCTACGAAAAGCTGTCATCATTCCATGCTCAATTTCGTGGTGTTGCGGTCAACTACAACCAAGTCGTGAAGGAACTGCGCAGCCACTTTTCCGAGAAGAAGGCAATGGCTTTGCTATATCGTCTGGAGTCTATGACCCGTCAGATGATGGAACAGGGGCAGCAGATTGTAGCATTGGCAAAAGAGGCGAGAGGGAGATGGTAGCCAAGATCACAATCGGCTCCAGCCTCTTCGGAGCCATCAAGTACAATGCCGACAAGGTGAACGAAGGCAAGGGGCAGCTGCTTGATACCAACAAGATATTCAACGACGGTACTGGCAAGGTTGACATTGCTCAGGCCTTGCATGACTTTGGGCGGCACATGCCGAATCAGATGCGGACGGAGAAGCCTGTCATCCATATCTCTCTCAATCCCCATCCCGATGACAGACTGACGGACAAGGAACTGACCGAAATGGCACATGAGTATATGCAGCGCATGGGCTATGGCGACCAGCCTTATATCATCGTAAAGCATGAGGACATCGACCGCCACCACCTGCACATCGTTTCCGTCCGTGTGGATGAACAGGGCAAGCGCATCAACTCAGACTTCACTCATAAGCGCAGCCTCGCCATCATACAGGACTTCGAGCGACGCTACAACTTGCACAAGGGTGAGAAACGGGAGAATAGACAGCAAAATCCCCTGCATCCAGTAAATCCAGATACAGGGGACATCAAGAAGCAAGTGGGAAATACCATCAAGGCTGTGTTCAGCACCTACCAGTTCCAGACAATCGGGGAACTAAGAGCATTGCTGTCACTTTACAACCTGACAGTAGATGAGGTAAGGGGTAATGCAAAAGGAGAGGACTATAACGGATTAATCTATTCTGTAATAGATGCCAATGGGGAGAAGGATGCGGTTAAGCGAGAGCAGAGTGAACTTGCTCATTCTGCCGAGCGTGAGCATCCTCGACGGGTTAATCCCGTCAAGGTGGGCAATCCATTCAAGTCCTCACTATTCGGTAAGTCTGTTGGCTATGAGGCATTGCAGAAGAAAGCCGCAGCATCCAAGCAGCGTATCAAGGACAAGAGCCTGGCAGAGCCGACTAAAAAAGCATTGGAGTATGCTCTAAGACGGACTTACGATATGGACGAACTGCAGCAGATGCTGAAAGCCAAGGGTATTGACTGTGTATTCCGTTACACGGACGAGGGCAGACTATATGGTGCAACCTTCATTGACCACCGTACCCATTGTGTCCTTAATGGTTCGCGCATGGGTAAGGACTTATCTGCCAATGCACTTGAAAGCCATTTCAGCACTCCACCCGAGGAACAAATACATTTCAGGGGACATGAAGGTAACGAACAAGAGCGGTATCATGACAGCGATACGGATACCAACAGCAGCCGGATTCAGATGCCACAGTTATCTAATGACAGCGGTACTGAGTACCGCTACAGCGCATCAAGTACTGCAACATTCCTTGATGCCCTCGATTTCCTCAACAGCGATAATCCTGTCACTGATGCAGAGGAAGAGGCATTCCGTCGCAGGCTGCAACGCAAGAAGAAAAAACGTCGTGGCCCACGCTTGTAATCACATTAGTATTAACGATAAAAACAAATGAATTATGCAACAAGAAGATGATTTGAGAGGACTCGCCAAAGTCATGGACTTTATGCGAGCTGTGAGTATTATTCTCGTAGTAATGAATGTCTATTGGTACTGCTATGCCACAATCGTAGACTGGCACATACAAATGGGCATCGTTGACCGCATTCTCACTAATTTCGACCGAACTGCAGGGCTGTTTCACTCAATCCTGTACACGAAACTGTTTTCTGTTCTATTGTTAGCCCTGTCCTGCCTTGGCACAAAAGGCGTGAAGGAGGACAAGATGACATGGCCACGCATCTGGACTTCGCTTGCCGTGGGCTTCGTCTTGTTCTTCCTCAACTGGTGGTTGCTCAATCTGCCATTCCCGTTCGTATTCTGTACGACACTCTACATTCTGACCATATCAGTGGGCTATATCTGCCTGTTGATGGGTGGCCTGTGGATGAGCAGGCTACTTCAGAACAACCTCATGGATGATGTGTTCAACAACGAGAACGAATCCTTCATGCAGGAAACCCGCCTGTTGGAGAACGAGTATTCCATTAACCTGCCTACTCGTTTCTACTACAGAAAGAAGTGGAATAAAGGTTGGATCAATGTGGTCAACCCCTTCCGTGCGACTATCGTTCTTGGTACGCCTGGTAGCGGTAAGTCGTATGCTGTAGTCAATAACTTCATCAAGCAGTCCATCGAAAAAGGCTTCTCGATGTATATCTACGACTACAAGTTCAGCGACCTCAGCACCATTGCCTACAACCACATGTTGACTCACAAATCTGGCTATAAAGTACTGCCGAAGTTCTATGTGATAAACTTCGATGACCCACGCAGGAGTCACCGATGCAATCCCATTCATCCCGACTTCATGACCGACATCTCCGATGCTTACGAATCTGCCTATACCATCATGCTTAACTTGAACCGCACCTGGGTACAGAAACAAGGAGACTTTTTCGTGGAATCGCCTATCATCCTGTTTGCCGCCATCATCTGGTTCTTGAAACTCTATCAAGGTGGCAAGTACTGTACATTCCCCCATGCCGTAGAGTTCCTGAACCGCAAGTATGAGGACATCTTTCCGATTCTCTCGTCCTATCCCGAACTGGAGAACTATATGTCGCCATTCATTGATGCCTGGCAAGGTGGTGCTGCTGATCAGCTCCAGGGGCAGATAGCATCTGCCAAGATTCCATTGTCACGAATGATTTCCCCGCAACTCTATTGGGTGATGTCTGCCAGTGAGTTCACACTCGACATCAACAATCCCGAAGAGCCAAAGATTCTTTGTGTCGGCAACAACCCTGACCGTCAGAACATCTACGGTGCTGCCCTCGGTCTGTATAACAGCCGTATCGTAAAACTTATCAATAAGAAGGGAATGCTCAAATCATCGGTCATCATTGACGAGTTGCCTACCATCTATTTCAAGGGCCTCGATAATCTTATTGCCACTGCCCGGAGCAACAAAGTTGCCGTATGTCTCGGTTTTCAGGATTTCAGTCAGTTAGTCCGTGACTATGGTGACAAGGAGGCAAAGGTGGTACAAAACACGGTAGGCAATATCTTCAGTGGTCAGGTAGTAGGCGAAACGGCTAAGACTTTGAGCGAGCGTTTCGGCAAGGTACTCCAGAAACGCCAGTCCATGACCATCAACCGCCAAGACACATCAACCTCCATCAACACCCAGATGGATAGTCTGATTCCACCCAGCAAGATCTCCACACTCACACAGGGTATGTTTGTCGGTGCGGTCTCAGACAATTTCGATGAACGCATTGACCAGAAAATCTTCCATGCCGAGATTGTCGTTGATAATGCCAAGGTTGCCACAGAGACCAAAGCCTACAAACCGATTCCCATCATCACCGACTTCTGCGACGAGAATGGCAATGACAACATGGATGTGATGGTCATGCAGAATTACACCCGCATCAAGGATGAGGTCAAGCAGATTGTGGCAGACGAATTGGAACGTGTCAAGCAGATACCCGAACTGGCCCGTTTTATCAAGACGGAAGAGCAACAGTAGCAATAGCGACATATACAGTGAGAGCCGGAACTGCTGTTGCAGCCCGGCTCTCTTCGTCATTGTTAGTAGTTAGTCTTGTAGTATAAAAAATCGTTATGTCTGGGGCAGGAATCGTTATCTCTTTTCGTCCCAGCCGAAGGGATGCTTGGCCAGCGGCATCTTCGCTAATGGATGGTAGTCTCCCTTCAGACCTATCGGTTCTGCATGGCGTATCTGACTGACAATCTCGATACAAGGACGCGACTCGCTGATACGGAAGCCTTCGCCAGCAAGAATCTTCTGGTAACTCTTGGTATGCAGTTCCGTGAATCCGGCACTGAACTCAAACTCGTCACCGTCGATGTTCAGCGTGCGATAGGTCTTCTTCTCTCCCTGCACGGCATTCTCTGGCAGGCACTCCGCATTGATACTCAGGAAGTAGCGCACACGGGCCTTCTCCAGTTCCAGGTAACCTGCCACACGGTCGAAACTCATCACATGCACGATGTTCTGCTTTACAGGACCGAACACCCACTGCAGCATATCATAGAAGTGAACTCCGATGTTGGTTGCCACGCCACCGCTCTTATGCACATCACCCTTCCATGAGGCATAGTACCACTTGCCGCGAGATGTTATATAGGTCAGATCCACATCGTATATTTTGTCCTTCGGCCCTTCATCCACCTTCTTCTTCAGTGCTACGATTGAGTCGTGCAGACGCAGTTGCAGGATAGTGTATGCCTTATGCCCTGTCTCACGCTCAACTTCCATCAGGTTGTCGATGTTGTAGGGATTCAATACCAACGGCTTCTCGCAGATGACATCCGTACCAAGTCTGAGACCGTAGCGGATAAAAGCATCGTGCGTATAGTTCGGCGTGCAGATGCTGAGCCATTCCAACGGATTGTCCGTATGCATCTGCTTCGAACAGAAGCGGTCAAACTGTTCCTGCTCCGTAAAAAAAGAACACTCGGGGAACGAACTGTCAAGTCGTCCCACACTGTCAAACTTGTCATAGGCCACCAACAGGTTGTTGCCTGTATCGGCAATGGCCTTAATGTGCCGTGGGGCGATATATCCCGCAGCACCAATCAATGCGAAATTCTTCATTTTTACTTTTTTACCCTTTTACCTTTATATATTTATATAGTATCTCAATGGGATGAACAGCACGTATGCCAGTGCCATCCAATATCTGCTGACGGCAGGAAGTCCCTGGTGCTGCCACAAATGTAGGTTTGCCCGTGGGCTGAGCCACGGCCTTACGGACAGCAGGGAACAATACCATTTCTCCGATTTCAAGTGATGTCTTATAGTGCTCCTTCTCATAGCCAAAAGAGCCTGCCATACCGCAGCAACCGCTTGGAATCACATGCACGGTAGCGCCCTTTAGTAACATCCGCAACACCTCCGCCGTTTTGTCGATACCCACCAATGCTTTCTGGTGGCAATGCCCATGCAGCCATATATCCATTTCGGTAGCATCGAAATCGTCAGCATTGATGCGTCCTTCACGTATTTCATTCAGCAAGAACTCATCATAAAGCAGACAGTTCTTGCCCAACTCTATCGTATCTTTACGCCAGCCCTCAGGCACCAAGTCCGGATACTCATCCCGGAATGTCAGGATGCACGACGGCTCAATACCTACAAGTGGATGACTCTCAGTGACCAGTATCCCCATCATTGCCACATTGTCGTATGCTATCTTCTTTGCCAGTTTCAGACATCCCTTCGATATGGCAGCACGTCCACTTTCCTCATGCTCTGGTATCACCACCCGATAGCCGAGTCGCAACAGAAGGCTGGCAAATGTCCTTCCCAACTCTGCCTCTTGCTGGTTCGTAAACTCATCGGCAAAGAGATACACCAGTTTCTTAGGTCGTGCCACGCGAACCTGCAGTCGTTCCTTGTCAACCAGTTGCCGCATCGTCTTCTTGCTCAGTTGCGGAATGTTTCTATCTGGCGCAAACTTCACGATGTGTTTGATGACAGCAGCCGATGGTTTCCATGTTGCCATCAGGTTATAGAGTGGTCTGATACGTCTGCCCATCTGTTCTATCTGAGCCATCCTTGCCACCAGCCAGGTGCGCAGGGGTGTATGATGCCTGTCGTAATACTGCTGCAGCAGTTCTGCCCGTAGCCGTGTCATATCTACATTCGACGGACATTCACTCCTACAGCCCTTGCAGGCTAGACAAGAATCCAGCACCTCCTTGATAAGGTGTTCATCGCCACCACGGGTCAGGATTTCACGAATCACGTTAGCCCTCGCCCTGGTGGTCTTCAGTTCGTCACCGCTCACCTTGAAGGCTGGGCACATTGTCCCGCCAATCAGGTTCGACTTCCGGCAGTCGCCCGCCCCATTGCATTGCTCTATCGAACACATCAGGGCATGCACCTGACTTCTCGCCCCGGTTGCACCAGGCGCATCACACTCGTCGAAAGCCGCTTTCCAGTTATAATAGGTATGGTCTGAGCCAATACGTTTCTCTATTTCATACTGCTGGTTCTCATCAAACCTCAGCATCGAGTCCATCGGCAGCGTATCTATTATCTTGTGGCGGTTCAGCACACCATCAGGATCCCAGCATTGCTTCACCTGTCGCATCAGTTCGTAGCATTCCTCACCGTAGAGCAGTGGGATAAACTCACCCCGCAGTCGTCCGTCACCGTGTTCTCCACTGATGCTTCCCCGGTGCTTTTTCACCAGCAGGGCTGTCTCGTATGCAATCTTTCGGAAAAGTTCCCGTCCTTCTTTCGACTTCAGGTTGATGATAGGTCTCAGATGTAGTTCGCCAGTGCTGATATGACCATAATACACCACATTGGCTCCGAGTCTGTCAATCATCTCACGGAAATCCTTCATATAGGCTGGCAGACGTTTCGGAGCCACAGCCGTATCCTCTATCACACCCATCGGCTTGGCATCACCCTTCATGCCTCCGAGTATGCCCAGACCTGCCTTCCGCAAAGCCCAGACTTTGGCAACATCGGTTCCATAGACACGCGTACATTTATAGACAAGACCGCTATAAAGCAAGTCATTCTCCAGAACTGCAGCCGAGTTGTCCAGTTCCCTGCGAGTGTCTGCCCTCAGTTCGATGATTAGCAATGCAGCGGGATTACCATCTACGAAGAATCGGTTCTTCTGTTGTTCCTGATTGCCCTTGCTCAGTTCCAGAATGTCACCATCCATCAGTTCGATGGCCGTTGGCTGATGCTCCAGTGCAATCAAGTTGGCCTCGAAACTCTTCTCCAGTGTTTCACAGTGTGCGCAAACCACCATGATTTCCTTTGGAGGCAACACGTCTAACGATACCGTTACCTCCGTGACGAATGCCAATGTTCCCTCACTCCCTGCCAACAGCTTACAGAGGTTGATGGTTCTGTCAAATACAGGTTTAGAGAAATCCATCAGGTCTTCTATCACCTCATCAATGGCATAGCCGCAACTCCGCCTACGCAGTTCCTTGTCAGGATAATTCTCCACTATCAGTCTTGCAGTCTTTTTATCGAAAGCGTAATTGATGAGTTGGGCATAGATGCGTTCTATTAGCGTCTCATATTTCTCCTTCTCCCAGAACTTTTGTCCGAATCGGACTGAGAGATCCCTGAGACTAATGCTTTTGAATTCTTCCACTGTCCCGTCTGTCAACACCCCCTTGCAGGCTATCACGTGATGCCTTGTACTTCCATAGACCAGTGAGTGTGTCCCACAGGAATTGTTGCCGAACATTCCCCCAATGCAGCAACGGTTGCTTGTTGAGGTCTCAGGACTGAAGAACAGACCGCATGGCTTCAGGGCGATGTTCAGTTCATCCCTCACCACACCTGGCTGCACCCTGGCCCAGCGCTCTTCGCTGTTGATTTCCAGTATCTTGTTCCAGTGCTTGCTGATGTCAGCCACGATACCGCTGCCCACTACCTGTCCTGCTATCGACGTACCGCCAGCCCTTGGAATCAGGTCGATCCCTTTCTCCCTGGCCGTCCGCATCAGTTCCTGAACATCCTCAATGGTTTCAGGATAAGCCACGCCATACGGTATTTCCCGATACACCGAGGCATCGGTAGCATACGCTATCTTATGCAGGCTGTCGCTATAGATCTTCATACGCAACGATTTGTTGCACCTTGCTAACGATGTTCTTTGAAATCTTGCTTCCTAAAAAATACTCCACGAACCTCATGGAGTGGGTGTCCGTACCACAGTAGTCATACATTCCCTTGTTCAACAGTTTCTCAGCCTTATCCTGCACCTCCGGCCCGTATGCTCCCACCAACGAAGGCACGTTCAGTTGCAGCAGCACACCTTTCTCCTTCCACATTTTGTAATTTCCCATATCCATATACTGGTACCGCTCAGGATGTGCCAGCACAGGCGTATATCCACATTCCTTGATACGTTCAAAGAATCGGTGCATATCCATCGGTGGATTATAGTATGAAGTCTCTACCAGCAGATATTTTCTGTCCTCTCCCAAAGGAATCAGGTCACGTTCGTCCAACCGCTTCAAAAACAGATTGTCCATCATGTTCTCCGCTGCCAATCGCAGGGTAATCCCCTTAGGCACGACGATCTTCAGTTCCTCGCACTTTTTCTTTAGTTCAAGTGTCTTATTGGGAATGTCCTCCATGATGTGGGGTGTCAACCACACCTCCTTCACACCCAGCGACTTCCACCTCTCCAGTATCTTCAGCGTCTCGTGCAGTTCCCTCACTCCGTCATCCACCCCAGGCAGCAGATGGCAGTGGCAGTCTCGGAATCCCTCCAAGAGTCCGCTGTCCTCCACCTTTATTTTATTTGATAACAACCACATTATCTTACTTCTTACCTCTCACTTCTGAATATACTCCACGATAGCCTCCAGGATATGCTCAGCCGCCTTACCGTCACCAAATAGTTGCGGGAACTTTACGGTCTTGTCCGTCAGTTCCTGATAGGCGTTCACGATTCTGTCATAGTCGGCATCGGCAATGATGCCGGCACCATGCTCCACAATCTCTACCCATTCCGTTTCTGGTCTGAGAATCACACAAGGCCGCTCAAAGAAGAACGACTCTTTCTGCACGCCACCACTGTCCGTCATCACGATTTGTGCATTCCGTTCCAGTTCGATAATCTCGAAGAACGAGGCCGGCGGCAACAGTCTGATACGCTTCGATGCCTGCACCCTCTCACACACCTTCGGCTCCAGATTTACGGATAGCAGTTTAGCAGTCCGAGGGTGCAGCGGCAATACAATGTCTATTCTCTCTTTCTCGGCTATGTCGAGCAAAGCGCGGAATATGTTGGTCAATCGTTCTTTGTTGTCTGTGTTGTTGTCCCGATGGATGGTGGCCAGCACATACCCGCCTTTTGTCAATCCTAACCGTTTGATGATGTCACACCGTTCCTTGGCCAGTCCGCTATAGTAAAGACTGTTGTCATACATCACGTCACCACTGTTCACCACTCGTCTGTCCTTACCGTTCTTAAAGTGTGCCTTCGACTTCAGGAATCCTTCTTCCATCAGGTTTCGCAGTCCCGTTTCCGTTGGAGGAAACAGAATGCTCGACAACTGATCACATACGATGCGGTTCACCTCTTCTGGCATGGCCATATTGTGCGACCTAAGTCCTGCCTCCACATGGAAGATTGGCACATGCAGCTTTGATGCCGCTACGGCTCCCGCCAGCGTTGAATTGGTATCACCATAGAGCAAGATGCCGTCGAAGTGCTCCTGCATCAGCACCGCTTCGATGCCCGCAATCATCTTCGCCGTCTGTTCACCATGCTTGCCAGACCCCACACCGAGGTTATAGTCCGGCTGCGGAATGCCCAACTCGTCGAAGAACACGGCACTCATATTCTCATCATAGTGCTGTCCCGTATGCAGGATCTTCTCCGTCACCTCGTCAGCAAACCTCATTCCCGAACAAAGTTCGCCTACCCGTCGCCTTTCCCTGACAGCCCTCGAAATCGCTGCCGCCTTGATAATCTGGGGCCTTGCCCCAATCACAGTCAATATCTTAATCATCGGAAGTTATATTGATAGTCAGGATTCTCCTTCATGATTCGCTTGCTTTCTGGATAGTTCTCTATAAACCATGTTAGAAAAGCGGTTACATCGATTTTGTCAGAGAGCATCCTTCTACGGTTTTCGTTATAATCATTCACGGCACTCTTTTCGGATAGCAATTGAGACACTTCATCTATCAACCGCTTTGGTTCGTTGGTTTTTACACCTTTTGTCAGTCCATAAACGCTCTCCAACTCTTCCAGAACGCTGATTCTCCCAGAGAAATCACTAAACCGCAAGTTCGGTGTACCCAGCATTGCCGCTTCTACGGACATGGACTGACTGTCAGATATCAGCAATGACGCAAAAGCCATCACATGGTGAATGTCTGTATGCTTAATCTGGAGTTGATATTTGCGGAGTTGCTCATCAACATCGGTCTCTGAACTGATGAATATTTGATATCCATTCTCTTCTGCTATGCTAATGATCTTGTCAACAAGCACCTTATTGAGGCCCTTGATGCCGGCATCATGATGGGCCGATAGTTTGGCGAGCCTAAGAAGAATGTATTTACCTTTTATGCCATACTTTTCGACAACAGCCCTGTCGGGTTTAAAATAGTTGGGATGCAGATAAGCAAGTTTCATATATCCCGCATAGCCGATTTTCTTCTTCTCCCATTTTCCAACTCTACACGCCGTAGGAACCAAAATAGTCGATGTAAACGGGTAGGTTAAGCGTGCCAAGTTCATGATGATTTCCACATCATCCTCCAAAGTCGTTATGGCAGGTATTCGTAACAGCCATGCCGCCTGTGCTATTGAAGAGTCCGTTCCTGTCAGTATATCTGCCTTGAATCTTTTCGCTTCTTTGTAGACAGCCCATGTGCGCTTCAGTGATGCACTAAGAATACCCCATTTGGTGTTCTTTCTGACAGATTCCTGTATATTCTTATACGTCAGTACATCCTCCTGAAGAAGTTGTTCAAGTATATCTTTCGTTTTAATCAGTATTCTTACCTCGTTTCCGTCTTTTCTCAGATTCCTAATGGTATGCTTGATAAAGTGATACTGTGCCGGATGGCCTATATATATCAGGATTCTTTTCATTTTATTAATTATTTACTTGTCTTCCCTCGGAAGATAATATTACCAATGGTGCCAAAGAAATACTTGATGTCGGTGAGGATGGGATGTTTGAGGCTGGCCTCCACATAGCGACGCTCTGAAGCCTGCACATCTTCGAGGGTCTTAGGTGTCTGTTTGTCGTAATAGAACGGTGGCAGCAGGCCGGGCTTTACCCTCGTGCGCAGTTCCTGCATCTCTGGGGTGTAGAGACTGAAGTAATGACGAGACAGGGGACGCACACCTACCAGTTTCATCTCTCCCTTGAAGAAATTGATGAACATCGGGAGTTCGTCTATCCACAGTTTGCGCATCCAGTGGCCCCAGGGCGTCACCCGATAGTCATCAGCGAACTTACCGCCTTGCTGCAAGTGGTTATGCTCGTAAATATAGGGTTGCAGATATTCCGAATAACTGTACATCGTGCGGAACTTATACACGCCTATCAACTCACGGTTCTTACCCACACGCTTCAACTTGATGAGTGGCGAGCCACTGGGCACATCGTCCCATATCGGAGCCTTGACTTTACGGGCCAGCACGAAGAACTCACCATGACGGAATTCCTCATCGACTACCTCAAAACCTGCCCGATACATACGCCCCAGCACCTCCACACGGTTAAAAGTGCGGTTCCGTCCCTTCGTCAACCAGAAGTAGAAACATTTGGTCATGTTCATCTTCGGTATCACACGGTGCCAGAGAAAGTGTATCGTAAACATAAGGTAATTGATGCCCCAGGGATAGCGCTCCATCAGCAGCTTCCGCTTCAGCGAGGCTGTGCGAGTGTGACACCACAGATAGCCACCATCCTCAAGCGCCTCATTAGCACGATTCAGAAGCGTGTTCAAATGGCGTATCAGATTCAGTGACCGCTTCTGCACGATAAACTGCGGACGCATAGACTTCATTCGCGCCACCTCGTCACCACTGTCTGTATCTATGATATAGGGAAGAGGCTTAAACTCCATCCGATGATCATTCAGCCAGACGAACACCTCATCGAGCGGCATCCCTCGGGTCTCACGGACGATTCGCACCATGTCCGGCTGAACAATGGTGCCATCCTCCACCTTTGCCCCTTTCTCTACACCCTGTTCAGTATAAGAGTCAGGCACTTCTGGCTCGTATTGGAATGTTCGTCTTATCCTGTTGAATGCCATGTTTTGATATTACGTTTCGTTGCCTTTGAGATTACGGCTCGAAGCCCTTGAGGTTACGCCTCGTCATGCCTGAGATTACTTTTCGTTAAAAAAGATTGCATAACCTCACTTCCTGTTTCCCCTTTATACAAAGGCATTCCAAAGGATTTGGTGAGGTTGTGAGGTGTTTTTTGTTTATCATGATTTCTGTCATTCAGCACCTGCCGATACACTTCTACCAGCTGCTTCGCCACGAGGTCATTGCTCGGCCCAAGGTTGATGATGCGCTGGCGGCTATTTACTTTTACGACATTTCCTTCCTTAATGTTACTAAAGCTAAAAGCATCCAAGCCTGTGACCAACGCATATAGGGAATTTTAATTGTATACCATTTATATTTCCTATAGTAGAAAAAGCCTCTTTTTGACCTCATATTGTTAATCGTCCATTCTGCAATTGTATTTGCGAACTCTAAATAGTGGGAATCGTACTGCGAGAGGGTAGAGAATGTGATGATGCCTTGCGACTGATTGTGTATCTCTACGGGATATTCTTTAGGAATACGCCATAAGGAAACGCCACTGTCTGTGAATTGAATCCTCCTATAGTATTCAAGACCTTTTCTGATAGCATTTCCAATTTCTTTATGACTTCCTTCATAACAATACTTATCTACATCCGCCAATGCCGAAACAATAAATCCTTGATGGAAGTCTATTTGACTATACTCTTTGCCCGTATTTGGATTCATTGAATATTCCCAGTGTCCATCCTCTTTCTGGTGAGCCAAGACAAAAGAAGTTAATTGCCCAACTTCTGATTTCAGATTGTTCTCTTTTGTTAATGAATAGATTCTTGCCAAAAGGGCTGCACCAAGAATCGTGGCATTGTAACAATAAGAAGACTCTTCTTTCGTATAACTGATACTGCAGCCTTCCTTTGTCTCTGTCCATGTCAGACATTCATGAACGAAATCACTCATTTTTATGATAGCCGCTTTGGCATCTTCATCCTGTGTCAATTCATAATATCGATACAAGCCAAATCCCACAAATGCTTCTACGACAATTGAAGGTGTAAATGCAGGATGGACATGTTGAGGATTCGCCCATATAAAAGGATATCCCCAACATAAGTATTCCGAATCGTTCTTCATTGACATAATCCTATGAAATAGTTTTTGGGCAATCTCAAGATATTTACCTTCATGACTATACTCATACAGATCACAATATGACTGTAGCATCAGACTCAGCCCTTTTGGATTATTCTCCTTGGGTATTCCCATCAATGGCCTTAGATTGACAGGCATCAGTTTGCCAGCCTGAACGGCTATAGCCTGTGCCATCTTTCCGAACCAACGGAAAGGGATCCATGAATGGAGATAATCATAAGGATCCCATCCTTTGAAATCTTCTTTTTCAATATATGCACTAAGATTCGAAATCGTTTTGTCAATGATTGTTGTATCCATAGTCTTATCAATTCATTTCACTGAAGATCTTTTCAATATTCTCAACAATTGCCTTTGGTGGAAAATTCTTCTTAGCAAATTCGATATTATGTTGACGAGTTTGTTTCAATTTCGTTGGGTCAGCAATCAATTCCTCGTATGCATCTGCGAAATCCTTGGCATCAAGTGAAGATGTCATCTTTCCAAAATCGCACTGTTTATATAAATCCACGATACCACCTACAGGTCTGCTAATGATAAGTTGTCCCACAGCCATCGCTTCAAGAATACTAATGGGAAGCCCCTCTTTGTAAGAAGAAGAAGAAGTAAAACCACAACTTTTCAGAATGTCGTTTTTCTCCTTGCCCGATTTGAATCCGTGCATAGTAACTCCCTCTATCTGGTTCTTCTTGATGTACTCCTTCACATTTTCGTACTCACTACCTGTTCCAACGATGTCGAAAGTCATTTCGGGATGTTTCTCTTTTAGCAATTTGAATGTGTCTAAATTGATATAGACGCCTTTTGCAGTCTCTATCCTTCCGATATATAGCATTTTTGTCACTGGCGGAAGCTCTTTCACATCCAATGCTAATATATCCTCTGAAACAGGATTCAATTGAACATATACATTACGCTTAAAACCTGCTCCGAATACTTTTTGCCTAAATTCATCTGCAAGAACACAGATAGCATCAGCCCTAAAATATCCCCATCTCAATAATCGCTTATGTTTAAGAGCAGCCTCATCAAATCCATGAATGATTAGTAGCGTTTTTCGCTTCAAAAGTTTGGCCAGCATTACTAAGATTCCATCTCGTATTATAAGTGAAGAGCCAAGAGACGTGTTTATCACGATTTTATTGGGATGATAAAACAGGAGAACTAACATGAATCTAATAGGCATAATAATTGATGCAAGCATATTATACCATTTCCCATGGCCAGATTGATTGCCTCTTCTAAATACAATCGTATTACCAGGCAATTTTGGCAAAATATTCTTGACGAAGGATGAAACGCCTCCTATTTCTGAATAGGGAGATGTTAACAGTATGACATTTTGCATAGTAAGATTGGTTATTTTTCTCTAAAATTTCTATATCCAATTAATGCAGGAAAAAATCGTCTTGAGACGATAATGACAGGGTAGAACATCGCCATTATGACAATTGCCAAAATCAAACCCTGTAAGAGTGAGATATCCATATGTGCCATTTTAAAGAAAAATTGAAAATATCCTATGACTATAAGATTGAAAGCGACGACCAACATGCCTCCAGACATATATTTCCTAAGTGATATGTTTTGTATATTTTGACATAAGCCTATGACCAACATACTTCCAGCCAAGCCTGAGAGATAAAACAATATCAGATTTCTGCCGTATTCACACCGATTAATATCCACTCTTCCTTGATACGTGTCTGAAACAATCATTAGCGCAAACAGGCAGGTAACAATTACCCCCCCCATACACCTTTTAGACAGGTATTTCTGTTTTTTAGCAGCATACCAAAAAGGAAGAATGGCATAGCCAAAAAAGCAGAATCAAAAGGAATGAGTAAGTCTATACTGTTATGAGACAGAAAAAGTGTTAGTGCGATGGATAATGGCAATAGCATAAAATACCACAATTCGTTTCGGGATAAGGAACATACGGATTGGATCAAAAAGAGAGTGTAGATATACCATGTAGGTGAAAGTACTGGATGCCAATTGTCCACATTATAGCCTATCCCCATGAGAATGGCTCCGATTCTATCATAGATATCGCAGAGGGATAATGTTTTGCCGACCAAATGCTTTTCAACCACATCATAGAGAAGACCTATGGCATTCAAAAGAAAATAAGGAATTATTAGTGTCCGAATGCCTTTTCTTATACTCGTAGATAGACCTCTGTTTTTAAACAGTAATCCCGATAGTACAAAGAAAAGCGGCATATGGAAACTGTAAATGAACTGAATATTCCGCTCAGGCACCAAGCCATGACCTAATACCATTAGATAAAGACCAACAAATTTGGCGACATCAATCCAGTTGTAGTAATCGTTCTGGCTCTTTGTTGTACTCATAATAATATTCACTGGCCAAACCAATGCTGAAAGCTAACACAATCAACCCTTGTGGCATGTCAAGAACAGCCCATGTGTAATTGGTTATCAGGAAGCCAAGTATGACAATGGACAACTGCAATATTTCGCCAGATGAAAAAAGACGAGCGTTCTTAACACTGCACCAGAAAGCGCGAAGCAAAACAAACAGCAAAAAGAAAGATCCGATAAATCCAAATTTTGCCCACATTGACCCATATCCGAAATCAACTGAATACAAATTTTTCCATGCATTCGTAACCGAAGGGTCATGTTTGTATTTCTTTGCTGTAATTCCTGTTTTATATATAAAGCCCATACCTATATAAGGATGATTGTTCATTATTGTCGGAATCTGATAACTCATTGCCCTATTAATGCGACCTTCAAAAGTGTTCTTTTTAGTGGCTGTCGTATAAGACGCGTCGTCAATAACAGATTGAGCCAAACCGGAAATTTTCCCTCCAAGTGTAAAATCTGCTACATAAATTAACAACACTCCACCTAAAATATATTCTGCAAGCCTTGTTTGACTCAATACCCCTGAGAGTACCCAGTGCCTTAACATAAAAAAAGAAATAAGTACAGAAGAAAAGAGCAAAGCAAACATCACAGCTCGGAAACCCATAAAAAACATACCTATAAAGAAGAAAACTATGAACACATAGTTTAAAAGATTTCTTTCTTCTTTATTATATATGATTTTAAACAATTGATTAACAAAAGCAATGTGAATAAATAGTACGCCATTACTATATAAACCCGATCTTTCGGTTTCACCTTTAAAATCACCTGAAAAAGTATCAAGTCCCTGCCATACTATTCCAATAATGTCAGGATTAATACTTAGAAGTATGCCTATCAAAGCAAAATATGTTCCGATAACATTAATCAATTTGTAAATGAACTTGGTGTCACCGTTATAATAGATACAGTCTTCTATGACAAAAACTAATAGTAATATATAAAAATGTCGTCCAACTTGAAATGCTCTCAGAATAGATTCTTCTTCTCGGAAAGGCATGGAGATTATAACGAGACTTGTAAGAGCAACATAAACTATAACAATTAAATTCAAAGGATTCAATCTAAACTTAATCTGTTTGAAAGTAAATAAACAATAAATAAATAGTATAATGATAGGGATATCAAATAATGGAAGCCCACCAAAAATTAGGTTTTCAACATCAACAAGTCCCAATATATTAGTCTGGGCCACGATTGTAAATAAAATTATATATTTAGTCAATACCGATCTGCTCATTTTACCTTTACTTATTTGTGAACACTATCTGATACCGTCTGCTCTTTTTCTTATTTATCGTATTATGCGTGATGTTGAAATAGATATTCAACAGCCACTTGGGGATGAGTCTGATAATATAACTTTTTATGCCACTATTCTTCTTCGTCCAACCACCTGCATAGTTGTGAGCACAGAAACTGTTTCTGGTTCTTCTTACCTGAACGCTATTTCTGGAATTGAAGAAATCTTGACTAAAGACGTTTATTACTCCACTTTCATATTGATATGGCTCGACCTGCTTTAATCTCTTGAATGAATACTGCCCCAATAGTCTGTTATAAAAGATTGTTGGTAATGGGCGCATATCGAAAGTTCCGTCTTCTAAAACAAACTGGCGATTGTCATAATGGTCAAGTATATCCTTAATTCCGCAACACTATAGTTTAACATTATTTATAAGTGCCTGAGCAACAAAAAGTTGCCCAGGATTTTGCCATGTCAGAATTTTCACTTA
>CACYXI010000056.1 GCA_902778265.1 uncultured Bacteroidales bacterium
GTTCAGGGTAAGCTTACAGCAACCCTGCTGTGGTGCACACCAACCAATACCGTGTGTAAGACCAGAGATGTCCTTGATTTCCTTAGCCTGAATCCACTTACCCTCTTCAGGGATTGGAGCTGGTCCGTGGTTAGGACCCTTGGCTACGCAGCACATTTCCTGTACTTCTTTTGAATAAACCATTTTGTTTTAGTTTTATATTTTTGTTAATATAAGAAAAAGTTCTGAATGAAACTTTCAGTCTGCAAAATTAATAAAAAGTTCAGAGAAATACCTAAAAATGGTGATAAAATTTCCAAAAATATCCCACAAATGTAAGTTTTCGGAGGATTTTTCTAACTTATAAAGGATTTTTTAGTATCTTTGCAAAATAAAGTTTACAATTTCAAAGCTAAAGATATGACATTTGAAGTAAAAGACGAGGCTTTGCGCAAGGCGGCTAATGAAGGTATGGACGCTTTCATAGGTGTCATCGTGGACGCTATAAAGCAAGGTGTAGGCGGTGAACTGTCTGCCGAAACTATGCCTAAGCTCACAGCCGACCAGATAACGCTATTAGCCTATATAATGCTTCGTGATGAACTTATGGACGGTGGTTTCATACAACTCATTCACAACGGCTACGGCCCTTTCTTCTTCCGCAACCCATTCGACAAAGCAGTACGCCAATGGGGCGAGGAAGTACAAAAGCTAACAGGCGTACAAGGCAACGAAGATACTAACCTGATAGGTCTCTGTCGCTTGTTACGTCGTGTTCGCAAATGCTATGACAAGTATCATAATCAGATAGAAAAGGAGATGAGCGATGAAGATTTCATGGCTCTCTACGAGCAACTTGACGTGTTCGACGACTTCGACGATGAGTTTGTCTCTAACGAGGAAAGCTATACGGAAGACGTAGCAAGATATGTGGATGAACACCTTTTAGAAATGGTCAAACCCATTTGACCGAGAAATAAAATATTGGGCTTGCGCCCATATTCTTAGAAAGTAAATTGGAAGGAAATGAAATCAGTAAATTAGGGTCAGTAAATTATAATTTTTAAAATTATTCTTTCTGAAATTAATTTCCTAAGCGGCGGATGCCGCGTGTAATTTACTGACCAATAATTTACTGGTAAATTACTTTCCAAAACAACAATAAGGAACGTAAGTTCCGTTTTTCTTTAATATGAATAAAATTGAACTTGAACTTCGCAAGAAGAGTCCGGTGCAGATAAAGAACAAGAAGGCATCTTTCGACTATTTCTTCGTTGATACATACACAGCCGGCATAGTACTGACTGGCACAGAGATAAAGTCAATTCGACTTGGTAAGGCTTCACTCGTTGATACGTTCTGCTATATCAATAATGGCGAGATATGGGTTAAGGGAATGAACATCAACCCATATTTCTACGGCTCGTACAACAACCACGAGGCAAAGCGCGACCGTAAGTTGTTGCTCAACAAACGTGAGATCCGCCGACTTCAGGAAGACACCAAGGCCGTTGGTTTCACCATCGTCCCTACCCTCGTCTTCATCGACGACAAGGGACGTGCAAAGGTTGATATCGCCCTCTGCCGTGGTAAGAAAGAATTTGACAAGCGCCAGACTATCAAGGAAAAGCAGGATAAGCGCGAAATGGATCGTGCGATGAAGAATTTCTGATGATTTAGGTTAGAAGGTTATAAGGTTAGGAGTTTTTTTGAGGTTTTGAGGTCGGAATGCTTTTGAAAAAAAAATTTTTAAAAAAGTATGATTACCATGTGCAGCGAATGGCTATCGATAGAATTACTAACCATACTTTTTATTTTTTAATTTTTACTTTTTAATTTTTAACCGACGCTGACCTCATAACCTTCCAACCTCCTAACCTTCTAACCATTCTTATCCATAGCAATAAGATTTCCACGCATTTTCTTGGAAGTTCCTTGAAAAAAACGTATCTTTGCAAATAAAATCAGAAATGGCAAGAAAATGACTATCCAGACACCCACATACAAATATACTCCAAGTAAAAAAGAATGCGAAACAATCTTTGCAGCTTCTTGTGTGGAATCTGCCGCACGCGAGTGTGGAGTAACTCCCGATGAAATGTACAAGCGAATGAAACGCATACAACTCATCGAGGAATACATTTTGCCATGTTATGAGGTTCTACATAGTGAAAGCAGAAAGAATGTCACAGCAGACATCATCAAAACTATGGAACTATGGGAAAAACGCCTAAACGTAAATAAGGAGACACAACCATGCTAAGTGATATGCTAATGTGGAACAAGATCGGCAGAATTGTAACCCGATTGTCAGAAACCTTAGACATCGACACACCCCGTGCTCTTGATATATTCTACCGTTCACAGGTATGTAAGGATTTACATAACCCCGAAACAGAACTATACACCAAAGGTGACATTTACATTCTCAATGACCTACTGAATGAGATTCGACAATAAAAGTAAAAAGGAAAAAGTAAAAAGTATGGATGTAAAGTAAGAATTAAAAATTAAAAAGTTAAAAGTATGGTTTGTACTTCACCAACAGCCTTTCGCTGCACGTTGTAATCATACTTTTAAATTTTCACTTTTTTCTTTTTACTTTATGTGGTAAACATACTTTTTACATCCATACTTTTTATTTTTTTCCATCAATCTCCGATTCGTTCTATGCTAAAATCACAAGCAGAGAACCAAGAACTATCGATTTGCAGATAATTGGTAATCTCTGGTCGGGTGCTGACACCATAGGTAAGAGTACCATTACTAACAACGATGCCATCGATATAGATGCGATTCCAACCATAGCCCTTACCATCATTGGCTGTACTTTTGGTAATGTCTAAACCACAGACATTTTTTTTAGCCGCAGAATCTTGCTCGTAACGGCAAAAAGCCGAGAACCAGACATTACCTCCTTCATTACCCTCTGCAGGAATTTCTTTTTTATAAAGCTTATCACCTACCTGACAAAAAACACATACGCTAGATTTGTCTGCCTTGGAAGCACGCACAACGGCTGAGATACGATAGCATCCCAAAGGTAGGTTGATAAGAGTGTTCTGTGCCTGAAAGTCCTTTGTTGCATCACCCCTAACTTCAAGATAACCAGCATGCCTATCGCCTGTATAGTGCTCGCCTTCAGCCGTGAATCTTCCGTTATAACCATGATTGTAGTGACTTAGATTCCAAAAGTTACGGTTCAAGTATTCCCAATCCTTCTCATTGAGCTGATCACTATTTTCTGTACGATTCTGACGATTGTCGAGAACACTACGTGCAGAGGCTACTTGTTTCCACTGTTCTTGAGGCACATTGGCAACAAATACATCTATCAACGGTCTTAATGCGTCAGCCTGTTTCCTTGAAAACATAAAGGGATAGTCATTCATCTCTTTGACAAGCATGTGACAGATTGCCTCCTTCTCAGTAGGAGTTGCCGTGCGACACATACTTTGCATCAATAGCACCTTTGCTTTCAGGGCATCAAAGCTGGTTGTTGGCCTCGTAGTTTCCAGCTTTCCGTAAAGCTTATCCACCATTTTCTGGTATGAATACGAAAACCTCTCTACCAACGTATCGGTATTCAAGGCAGCAGCCCGTTCCGGATTACTATTCAGAATGTCATGCACAAGATTGTACGCCACGGTTCTGACCGTGTTCATTCTGTCCAAATATTCATCCTCGCTTCCTATAGGTCTTACCATCTGTGCTGATGCAATATCTGGAGTATGAGCCTCGTAAACAAAGCCCGAAACCTTATACTTTCCTGTTGCGTTCTCATTCTCTTTAGCTACCCAACAGAGTAGATAAGTAGAACGGAATCCGTCACCATCCTTGAAGCCGATAACACGCACGTTCATATTCGGCTCAAGTTTGATGGGCAGCACCTTAGCTTCTTCACCAAAGCTAAGAGCAATTCCAGGGAAAGAGGACTGCTTATTGTCTGCCACACTACTATAATATGTTGTAGAAAAACGGGCATTATTGTCGAAGGCATCAAGAATTGCCGAAAGGGGAATACTAGGATCATCAGGCACATCATTGAATATAAAATGATGACCATCAAGATACAAAGGACCTATCGACGCCCTATTCTTTGAGAGTGTCACAACGTGTATCTTCTCTTTGGGAACAAGACCTCCTCCATCAAGTGGTTCCCAATACACGTTGAATCCATCCTTAGCGGCTGACGCCAATTTTGCCTGGATTGTTTTGGGATAGTTGCCATTTATAGTCTCAACGAAAGCCGTACGCATAGCCTGAGCGTGCTTGTTCTCCTGGGCTTGAAGCCAACCGAAAGGCATCAGGAAAACGGCGATTGCCAATATTTGTCTGACTGATGTATTCATTTGTCTGTTGTTCAATTAAAAGTTAATATAATTGGCAGTACTGTCTTTCTTAAATTCATTCATTGCCTGATCAACCTCACCCTTAACGATACGGTTTACAAGCTGCTGCAAGCGGAAGTCGGCAGCAATAAGTTTCTCTATATGAGCCTCTCGAACGCTATCATCCACAGCTTCCAACTCAGCTTCAAGACGAGCAATATAGTCGTTGAGCTTGTCTGCGGATACTGAAAAAGATGTTGCCTCAGCCTCTTTTGCGGATAGGTTCACAGTATTGTCTGTTTGCCGAACATTTACGCTCTGAGCAACAACAGATGTCTCTTGTGCTACTTTCGGCATAGGTTCTTTCTCTTCTACCTTTTCCATACTATCCCCTCGCCCTATATGCTGTACCATTATCGGCTCTTGCATTTCAGCTTCTCCATCATTCACAGACAGGGAGAAACCTATCAATATCAGGACGCTGACAGCAATGGCACTAACAGAAATGAAATACAACCGACGAGTAGCATTCGATTTTGACTTGATGCGCTTCACCACACGCTGCTCCATATCGTTAGGCATCTTCATCTCTGAGGCCCTATTGTTCTGTCGTAGCAAAGCCTGGCGGAAAATATCATCGTTATTCATTGTTCAAGCGTGTTAAGATAATTCTAAGTCGTTGACGTATTCTGTGAAGTTGACTGCTAAGTCGCGAAACCTCACGATTGAGAGAGTCACTTGACGTGCCTGTTATATAAGCAATTTCCTTTAGCGAGCGTTGGTCGAAATAATGAAGTTGCAAGAGCATCTGATCCTCGGGCGATAGTTTCTGTATTGCCTCGTCTAACTGTTCTACGGTCGTTGCATCAGGCAACTCATCTAGAATTTCATCACCTACAACGATTGGAATCTCCAAAAACCGTTTCCGTTGTCGCAGATGATGCAAGGCCTCGTGATAAGCTATACGGTAAAGCCACGTCTTCAGCGAAGCTCTTTCCGAGTCATAGTCATCCAGATGCTCGTAGGCAGTCACGAAAGTTTCCTGCACCACGTCCTCTGCATCCTCCTGACAAGTGACAATACGGCCAGCAAATGCCATGAGCGTAGGACCATACTGATTTATCATCGGTACAAAGTCCTCAACCGTCTTGCTATGTTTCTTGTTATGTATATGCTTTATAAACATTTGTTTTGTCGTTTGTCATTCTACTCTTATATAGATTTCTGATGACGAAATATCACGTTACACAAGGGGTAATTAACACCGATTAACATTTTTTTGTAAAAACAGCTAAAACGGATAACTATATCCAGAAAAAACTCTCCAACGGAATTAAATCTGCTGGAGAGTTTTTCTTCTGCAAGCAATATGTTTTATTCCTTTTTATTCTTCTCGCTATGTTTGTTTATCTTTCTAATTGTATCTATTGCAACTGATAATATTTGTTTTGTTTTCCCATTAAAGAAATGAATGCAATCAAGTGCTGGACTTATAACTTGGAAATCATTTATTTCATAACAGTCAAGAGCATATAGAAGGAAATTGCAAACATCTGTTGGCGTCATATATGGATTATCATCCAAATGGGAATGCATAACCGTTTTTACGCTTTTACCTTCTGGCCATTCCGTAGGGATGAAACTATTATGATACTTAGTCTTTTTGATTATATTAAGATTCTCATCAAAATCAAAACTATAATCATTACCCATCGGAACCACGTTAGATTTGGATGTACCTGTCAACCAATACATTCTATAGCATTTGTTAGGAAGAGGTATTAAACCTATATTCATACATTCCATCACATTAATCATATTAGTTTCAAGACATTTCGCCTTCATTTTTAATCTCATGTCAACAAGTTTCGCCTCATGCTCTGTTAAAGGGCGCTTAACATAAGAATACGTGTTGTTTTCTTCAAAAGTATAGTCCAAAAGGCATTGTAAATGAAACTTATCATAGGCAATACAATGAAGTTTTCCATCGGTCGCTTCATAGACAATAACACCCTCCAAATCGTCCTTATACTTACAATGCTCCATAACCATGTCAGTACCTATCCAAGCAGCTTTTTCATAACGATACAACTTATAGCCTTCATTAACAATACTATCGTTGATAGGGCGCGTCATTTCTTGGAGTTTAAAAACATCCATCTTTTTCTTGGCACTAACATTTATAGAAAAAGAACATACCAATAATGAAAGTAATAAAAAACTTTTTATTTTCATCGAATTCTATTTTATGTGTCTATTTTATGATTTTATATTTTTCGCCACAAAGATACAAATAATAAATGTTTCGAGCAAATTTAAAGGGAATAATTTATTGTTTCTCACCAAAATCTTGAAGACTCTACATCAGAGAAAAAACTGGGACTTTTCTCCCTTGTAAGTCCGAAGATAATCCATCGTTACTCCATCGATAGTCCATCGATAGTCCATCGTTTCGATGGAAAAACGATGGAGGTGTGATGGAACTGTGATGGAACTACTGCTAAGAAATAGAGACTTTGCGATTCTACATCTTTGCGTTTTATAAATAAAGAGGCGGACGGAAAAGAAGGATTGGAGGGCAAAGAATGGCTTTTTGCAATATTTACGGTCTTTTAGCGTTTTAATATAGTATGAAACGTATTCTCTCGATATTTCTTCTTGCGATCACAGGCACTCTGACGTCATTGGCACAGGAATTTGTGCTGACGGGCAGGGTGATGGACGCGCAGGAAAACGCTATAGAACTTGCATCCGTGAGCTGTCTGGCTCAGGGCAAGGCTACAATGACTAACCTCCGTGGCGAGTATTCCCTGTCGTTGAGGTCGGCTGACTCCGTAGTGATACGTTTCTCTATGATCGGCTACAAGACAAAGACGAGGGTGCTGCGCCGTCCAAAGGGCAGGCAGAACCTTCAGATTCAGCTCTTCGAGGACGAGCAGTATCTTGAGGGTGTTGAGGTGGTGAAGAGGAAGCGTAGCACATCTACCACAGAGGAGATAAGCACCAAGGACATGAAGACAGCCCCTTCGGCTTCAGGCAATGCCGTTGAGGAGCTTATTCAGCAACAGGCTGGTGTGAGCACGCATAGCGAGCTGTCATCACAATACAACGTGCGTGGTGGTGCGTTTGATGAAAACTCGGTTTATATCAATAATGTAGAGGTGTATCGTCCGTTCCTTGTGCGTAGCGGTCAGCAGGAGGGACTTTCCATAATCAATCCAGACATGGTGGGTAAGATTGGTTTCTCTACAGGTGGCTATGAGGCACAGTATGGCGACAAGATGTCATCTGCCTTAGATATTACCTACCGTCGTCCGGAGAAGTTCGAGGGCAACGTACAGGCAAGTCTGCTTGGCGCGAGTGGCTATCTCGGCTTTAGCAACAAGAAATTCGCTTGGGCCAACGGCATACGATACAAGACGACCAAGGCTCTGCTGAAATCGTTCCAAACAGAGGGTGACTACGATCCTAACTTCATCGACTATCAGACCTACATGAGCTACACACCCAACAAGCGTTGGCAGGTGGATTTCATTGGCAATATAAGTCAGTCGAGGTATAATTTCACGCCTAAGAATCGTGAGACGAACTTCGGTACTCAGGAGAATGTGATGAACTTCAAAATGTGGTTCGACGGTTGGGAGAGGGATTTGTTCCGCACCTTCTTCGGTACTTTAAGCATAAAGCGTAACATTACGAATAACACGCAGTTATCGCTTATCGGCTCAGCTTTTTCTACAAAAGAGCAGGAGAAATATGACATACATGGCGAGTACTGGCTGACGCAGAGTGGCAACAGCGAGACGCTTGGCATTGGCAAATACTCTGAGCACGCAAGGAACTATCTAAAGGCGAGAGTGGGAAGCGCAAAGCTGATGCTTGAGCACAAGACGAGGATGCACAACGTGAAGTCGGGACTGACATTGAAGTGGGAGCATATCGAGGAGCAATCACGAGAATACGAGATGCGCGATTCGGCAGGATTCATCATTCCGCATACTGGCAACTCGCTAAAGATGATCTATACGCTTTCTGCCAGGAATGCCCTTGACGCCCGCAGAACTGAGTTCTACATACAGGATGCGTGGAAATTTGAGCGTGGCGGAAAGACAGACGAGGACGGCAAGGAGATTGAGCCCCCTACCCTATACACCTTCAACTATGGCATAAGATTCGCCAACTGGTCGTTTACCAAGGAGAGCATTTTCTCTCCACGTGCATCGCTGGCTATCATTCCTGGATATAATCAGGATCTCATGTACCGCTTTGCGGCTGGCATCTACTATCAGTCTCCCTTCTACAAGGAACTGAAAGATACCACGACCATTGACGGAACGACATACGCCACGCTTAACAGCAAGTTGAAATCGCAAAAGTCAATCCACATCATAGCGGCATTGGACTATCGTTTTCAGATGATGGGGCGCTCGTTCAAGTTCTCGGCAGAGGCTTACTACAAGGCTCTCTCAAACCTTGTGCCTTATAGCGTGAACAACGTAAAGGTGGTATATTACGGCACGAACAAGGCTTCAGGACACATCGCGGGAGTGGATCTAAAGCTCTATGGCGAGTTTGTTCCGGGAACAGACTCATGGATTACCTTTTCGCTGATGAACACGAGGATGAAGCTCAATGGTGTCAGCATTCCGCTGCCAACCGACCAGAGATACTCCGTAAACCTCAGTTTCTCGGACTATTTCCCAAATACCGACCGCTGGAAGATGCAGCTCAAGCTCGCCTTTGCCGATGGTCTGCCATTCGCGGCTCCACGCAAGCCTCTGGAGCAGATGAACTTCCGTGCGCCAGCCTATCGTCGTGCGGACATAGGTATGAGCTATCGTGCTTTCAAGAACGATAAGCGCGAGAAGCAGAGTCCGTTCAAGAACATCTGGCTTGGTATCGACTGCCTTAATATCTTCGGCATCAACAACGTTAACTCATACTACTGGGTTACGGATATTCAGAACCACCAGTATGCCGTACCAAACTATCTTACAGGAAGACAGTTGAATGGTAAGGTGATATTTGAATTCTGATACGGAGTAAAAGTAATAAGTAAAAAGTAAAAATTAAAAAGTATGATTACTATGGATCGCGAATGGCTGTCGCAAAAAATATTAATCATACTTTTTAATTTTTACTTATTACTTTTTATTTTTTTGCATATTATTTTCTTTGTTTCAAAATAAATTATTATCTTTGCATCGATATTTCGACTAATAATTTACAACAAACAATTAATAACCAAAACAAAATAACTAAAATGAAAATTTCACGTATTGACCATTTGGGCATTGGTGTCCAGAGTATCGAAGAGGTATTACCTTTTTTCGAGAACGTACTTGGTTTGAAGTGCTATGCCGTTGAGGAGGTAGCAGACCAGAAGGTAAAGACTGCTTTCCTCAAGGTTGGCGAGACAAAGATAGAGTTGCTTGAGCCTACGAGTCCTGAGAGCGCTATTGCGAAGTGGCTTGAGAAGGGCGGCAAGGGTGTTCATCACGTTGCATTTGCTGTTGAGGATGGTGTTGCAGAGGCTCTCGTTGAGGCTGAGGGCAAGGGCATCCGTCTTATAGATAAGGAGCCACGCCTCGGTGCCGAGAATATGATGATCGGTTTCCTACATCCAAAGATGACGGCGGGAATATTAACAGAACTGTGTGAGCCGAAAAAAGCCTAACCTTTTAAATGAAAAATGAAAAATTATAAAATGAAAAATACAAATTAGTATTTTCGTTTATAACCATTACAAAAAAAAATGTAATCTGTATTTTATAATTTTTCATTGTTCATTTTTCATTTAAATAATTAATAAGATGTCAAAGCAAGTAGAAAATATAAAGAAACTTTTGGCCAAGCGCGAGCAGGCTCGTCTTGGCGGTGGTGAGAAGGCTATCGAGAAGCAGCATGAGCGTGGTAAATATACAGCTCGTGAGCGTATCGACATGCTGTTGGATGAGGGTTCTTTCGAGGAGTATGACGCATTCAAGTTGCATCGTTGCCATAACTTCGGCATGGAGAAGAAACAGTTTCTCGGAGATGGAGTCGTTGTAGGTTCTGGTACTATCGACGGCCGTCTGGTGTATGTATTCGCACAGGACTTCACCGTAAACGGCGGTTCTCTCTCAAAGACCATGTCGGAGAAGATCTGCAAGGTGATGGATATGGCGATGACAATGGGCGCTCCATGTATCGGTATCAACGACTCTGGTGGCGCACGTATTCAGGAGGCTATTGATGCCCTCGCTGGATATGGAGAAATCTTCGAGCGTAATATCCTCGCTTCAGGTGTAGTTCCACAGATTTCCATGATCTATGGTCCTTGTGCCGGTGGTGCAGTATATTCCCCTGCCCTTACCGACTTCACGCTGATGATGGAAGGTACATCTTATATGTTCCTTACTGGTCCAGCGGTTGTGAAGACCGTGACTGGCGAGAATGTAGATGCTGAACACCTCGGAGGTGCAAGCGTACATGCAAGTAAGTCTGGTGTTACCCATTTTACGGCAAAGACAGAGGAAGAGGGCATTGAGATGATTAAGACCCTTATATCATACATCCCTTCAAACAATATGGAGGAGGCTCCACGCAAGGAGTGTGACGACCCTGTGGATCGTATGGACGATTCTCTGAACGAGATCATACCAGAAGACCCTAATCAGGCGTATGATATGTATAAGGTAATAGCAGCCATTACCGATAACGGAGAGTTCTTCGAGGTACAGCCAAAGTTCGCAAAGAATATCATTATCGGTTTTGCACGCTTCAACGGACAGTCTGTTGGTATCGTAGCAAACCAGCCTTCAGCATACGCAGGTGTACTTGACGTGAATGCTTCACGCAAGGGCGCACGTTTTGTTCGTTTCTGTGATGCCTTCAACATTCCTATCGTGAGCCTCGTGGATGTTCCAGGCTTCCTCCCAGGTACAGGTCAGGAGTACAATGCCGTTATCCTTCATGGTGCAAAGTTGCTCTACGCATACGGAGAGGCGACCGTTCCAAAGGTGACAATCACGTTGCGTAAGTCATACGGTGGTTCACACATCGTAATGGGCTGTAAGCAGTTACGTGCCGACATCAACCTTGCATGGCCAAGTGCAGAGATTGCCGTTATGGGTGCTGCTGGTGCCGTTGCCGTACTTCAGGCTAAGGAGGCAAAGAAGATCAAGGAAGAGGGCGGTGATGTGAAGGCATTCCTCGCAGAGAAGGAAGCTGAGTATCAGGAACTGTTCGCAAATCCTTATCAGGCAGCTCAGTTCGGTTACATCGATGATGTAATCGAGCCACGCAACACACGTTTCCGCATCTGTCGTGCTTTGGCACAGTTGGCTACTAAACGTCAGTCTTTGCCAGCAAAGAAGCATGGATGTATTCCGATGTAAGAGTTCCACTTTTAAGGAGTAATTCCACTTTTAAGGAGTAATAAGGAGTACAAGGAGTGCAAGACGAATGTCTTATATACGGAATAGGGCTTGGTGGAGTAAGGAATTAGGTTTGACAGTAACAAACTCTCATCCCTCTTCACTTTAACCTTCAACGAACAAGTACTATCGTCTTGTACTACTTAAGCGACTTTAGGAGCGTCACTCCTTGTACTCCTTGGTACTCCTTTAAAAAGTGTAAAGTGTAAAGAGTAAAGTAATAAAAATGAATAACGAAGTTTATGCTGCCATCGCTATGGCATTGCATGATGACCTCGGATATAACTTGCACGATAGTGAGTCTGGCAGACTTACTATTGTGGCAAGAGATTCAGAATGGTCTTCAAAGGCAGCAAAGATGACAGCAAAGGTATAAAGATGAAACAGTATAAATATCAGATCAACGGCAACAGATACGAGGTGTCGGTTGAGACTCCTGCCGCTGACGGAACAATCGCAGTTACAGTAAACGGCGAGACATATTCCGTTGTGCGCGAACCAGAACCTGTAGTAGAGAAGAAAAAGGTGGTAGTAAAGCCTGTAGCGGCAAAGCCAACAACGGGTACGGACGAGATGCAGGACGCATTACGTTCCCCACTCCCAGGTACCGTAGTAGAGATTCTTGCCAAGACTGGTCAGCAAGTAAAGGAAGGTGATACACTCGTAGTGCTTGAGGCTATGAAGATGAATAACAATCTCACGGCCGAGCGCGACGGCGTAGTCAAGTCTATTCTTGTAGAGGAAGGCGAAGCGGTGAAAGAGAACACACCGCTCGTGACATTTGAATAACCCATTTTTCAATTACTAATTACGAATTACGAATTACCTATTTACTATTTAACTGTTTGCTATTTACTATTTAACTATGTACTATTTCCTATCGCGGTAGGCATTTACTATTTGTGATTGGCGGAAATAGTAAATCAAAAAAAATAGTAAATAAATAGTAAATAGTAAATTTGTAAATAGTAAATGGGGAAATTAGCAACTTGGTAATTCGTAATTAGTAACTAGTAATTACTCATTTCCTTATGTTAATTATCCGTAAAGAGAGAGGGTAATTTGCCATATTCTCGAGTTTTTTTATTACCTTTGCATCATAATTTGCAAATTAAACAAAAGTAATGAAAAAAGTTCTCTTTATAAACCACGAGATTTCACCTTTCGTACCAGACTCAGAACTGTCGATCATGGGTCGAAATCTACCACAGGCAATTCAGGATAGCGGATGCGAAATCCGCACTTTCATGCCAAAATGGGGGCATATCAACGAGCGTCGTGGTCAGTTGCACGAGGTTCAGCGCCTATCAGGTATGAATATAATCATCAACGACACCGACCACCCACTTATCATCAAGGTGGCAAGCATTCCACAGACAAAGATTCAGGTATATTTTATTGATAACGAGGAATTCTTCATAAAGGCAAAGAGCGATGACGATGTTCCAACCACAAGTTGTGGCGAACGTGCCATTTTCTTCGCTCGTGGCGTTATTGAGACGATGAAGAAGCTTCGCTGGTCTCCTGACGTAATCCATTGTCAGGGCTGGATGAGTGCATTCGTGCCTCTCTACATCAAGCATGCCTATCAGGATGAGCCTTCCGTATGCAACGCAAAGATTGTGTCTTCACTCTTCAACAGTACTGAGGACATCACACTCGAGGACGACCTCAAGCAGCGTATCGCATTCAAGGATGTAACAGTTGACACGCTCTCCGACTATAGCGACGACTTCACCATGTCCGACCTTGCCCGTCTGGCTATTCGCAACTCAGATGGTGTTATCGCAGGTTCTGCCAATCTCAAGGATAGCATCATGAAGGAGGTTGAGGCTTCCGATGCCAAGTTCCTGGCTTATCCGGGTGAGGACTTCAAGGACGCATACCTTGACTTCTACGACACTTTGTAATTGATTCAACTTTCGCATAGCTCAAGTTGTAGGTTCTCTGGTTTTCAGGTTATGAAATTAAAAAGTAAAAGTAAAAATTAAAAAGTATGATTACAACGTGCAGCGAAAAAACTGTCGGTGAAGTACAAACCATACTTTTTACTTCTTATTTTTTATTTTTTAATTTTCAATTCTCAATTTTCAATTGTTAAGACCTAAAAACCTATAAACCCGAAAACCTTTTAAAAAATTATGAAAAAGAATCTCATACTCCCACTCATTGCCTTGACCGGCATCCTTGCATCATGCGATGATTCCACGGATGAGATGGGATACTCTCTTATCAGTCCGACAGACAGACTGACCGTCGATTACGGCACGTTCCATATAAGCAGCGAGACCGTTAAGCTCGACAACGTAATATCACGTACCTCTACAGGCTACCTCGGGAAAATCAAGGATCCCGAGACTGGAGCATACATCACAGGTAACTTCATAGGGCAGTTGCACACCATGGAGAACTATACGTTCCCAGGCATCGACAGTCTCGTGCTTACCAATGGCGAGATCATAGCAGACTCCTGCAAGCTGTATGTATATTACACCACATATTCAGGCGACTCAACAGTCTCAATGAAGTGTAAGTACCATGAGCTGGCAAAGCCACTCAGCGAATCAGAGACATACAGCCTTGATTTCAAGCCAACCGTTGAGAACGGCTATCTGCGCAAGAATGGTCTTACAAAGTCAACCACCTATTCGCTTATCGACTATAGCATATCCGACTCCGCTCGTTGGGCAAGTAGCAATTACAGATATTTCAAGATTCCTCTGAATGACGAATATACTGACGCGGACGGCAACAAGTACAGCAACTATGGCACCTACATCATGCGCAAGTACTATGAGCCGGGAGGTAGCGAGAACTTCAAGAACTCCTACAACTTCATCCACAACGTATGCCCTGGCTTCTATCTCGAGAACACAGGTGGCATAGGATGCATGGCTAACATCTCACTAACGCAGTTGAGCGTGCACATGAGGTATAAGGTGAAAGACTCCACGTACGTCGGTGTCCTTGTGTTTGGCGGTACGGAAGAAGTACTTCAGAAGACAAACATCACTCAGGACAATGATGCCTTGGAGAGAATGATGAACGAGGGCAGTCACACATACCTCAAGACTCCCGCAGGTCTCTACACTCAGGTTACGCTCCCAATCGATAGCGTCTTCCTGGGACACGAGAGCGACACGCTGAATACCGCGAGCGTATTCATCCCTCGCGAGAACAACACTCAGCCTACCGATAGCTACACCCTCCCAATCCCGCAAAAGGTATTGATACTGCCAGCCGATAGCGTTGACAACTTCTTCGCAAAAGGAAAGATTGCCGACGACCGCAATTCGTACATCACGTCATACACCTCCTCATCCAACGGATATACCTTTAGCAACATCAGTAGCATGATGATAACGATGAAGGAGGCAAAGGCACGATACATGGCAGCGCATCCCGGCACAACCGACCAAGAGTATGCTTCTCTCTTCCCTAAGTGGAACAAGGCAATCATAGTGCCAGTCACCACAAGCTACATAAAGTTGCAGTCATCAACCGAGCTTACCCGTGTGGCTCACGACATGAGCATATCAAGCACCAAGCTTCTGGGCGGTAAGGATAATCCCGATGCCATCAAGATGACCTGCATCTATAGCAAGTTCCCAAAGTAAAAGAGAAAAAGAAAAGGAAAATTTGATTTTATGGCAGATAATTTCCTTGAGAATCATAGGGCTGAATATGAGCAGCGCAAAGCCAAATGGCTTGCAAAGCAAAAGAAACACACCCCACCCTCGGTTATCGAGGCAAGGAGAAAGGAAAGGGCAAAAGAAAACCAGTAAGCATATTTGCTTACTGGTTTTCTTTTGCCCTTTATGAAAGACTATATGTATTTTGCGGTGTAGCCCTTCTTCTGCGCTGCCACCTCCTCTGGAGTTCCTGTTGCAACTACCATACCGCCATTGCGACCACCTTCAGGCCCCATGTCGATGATATAGTCGGCAAGTCGGATAACATCAAGGTTGTGCTCAATGATGATGACGGTATTGCCTTTGTCAACGAGCTTACGGATGATGCCCATAAGGATGCGTATATCCTCGAAATGAAGTCCTGTGGTTGGCTCGTCAAGGATATAAAGTGTCTTGCCGGTATCACGCTTTGCAAGTTCGGTGGCAAGCTTTACGCGCTGGCTCTCACCACCAGAGAGGGTTGTAGAAGGTTGTCCGAGCTTGATATATCCAAGTCCGACATCCTGAAGAGTCTTTATCTTATGGAGAATATTCGGTACGCTCTCAAAGAACTCAACTGCCTGATTGATAGTCATATCAAGCACATCGGCTATACTTTTACCTTTATATCGCACTTCGAGAGTCTCACGATTATATCGCTTTCCCTGACAAACCTCACAAGGCACCATGACATCAGGGAGGAAATTCATCTCAACGGTCTTGTAACCGTTGCCAGAGCACCCCTCACATCGTCCTCCCTTTACGTTGAAAGAGAATCGCCCAGGCTTATATCCACGAATCTTAGCCTCGGGAAGGGCTACGAAGAGTGAACGGATATCAGAGAAGACACCCGTATAGGTGGCAGGATTGGAGCGTGGGGTGCGACCGAGAGGAGTCTGGTCAACATCCACCACCTTATCTATAAGGTCTATGCCCTCTATTGACTCATACGGCATTGGCTTCTTCAGGGAGCGGTAGAAATGCTGCGAGAGGATGGGATGAAGAGTCTCGTTGATGAGAGTGCTCTTGCCTGAACCTGATACGCCTGTAACGACAATGAGTTTTCCGAGAGGGAAAGAGACATCCACGTTCTTGAGGTTGTTGCCGGAAGCGCCACGTAAGACAAGGGAAGAGCCAGCCCCACCCCTACCCTCCCCAAGGGAGGGAGTTTTTGATACGCTATTACCGTCAAAAGACTCTCCCCCTTGGGGGGAGATGGAGGGGGGCGTAGCTACTTTCTTCGTTCCATTAAGATACTCAGCTGTTATCGTATGCTGCTTGAGCATTTCCTTGGGCGTTCCTTGAAAGACCACTTCCCCACCCTTTCTGCCAGCCTTAGGACCGATATCCACGATATAGTCGGCTGCAAGCATCATATCCTGATCGTGCTCAACGACAATGACGGTATTACCGATGTCGCGCAACTGCTTTAGGGAGTGGATGAGACGGTCGTTATCACGCTGATGAAGTCCGATGGAAGGCTCGTCGAGGATATAGAGCACATTGACCAACTGACTGCCAATCTGGGTAGCCAGACGAATACGCTGACTCTCACCACCAGAAAGGGATGTGGATTGGCGAGAGAGCGAGAGATAGTCGAGACCTACATCGAGCATGAATTTCAGTCGGGTGCGAATCTCCTTGATAATCTCAGCAGCAATCTTATTCTGACGCTCGTCCATGTGCTTTGGAGCTTCAGCCAACCAATCATAGAGCTGGTCAATATCCATATCAGCAAGTTCGCTGATATTCTTATCCCATATACGATATGAAAGAGCCTCCTTGTTAAGGCGACGCCCTTCACACTCAGGGCATTTCACCATAGCCATGAACTGGTCAGCCCACTTTTGAGCAGAGGCAGAATCGTCATTCTCTATCACCTGACGGAGATATTTCACCACGCCCTCATACTCGGTGAAGTAATCAGAACTCGTCTTGGCAATCTCCTTCGGAATCCTGACACGATCCAGACTTCCATAAAGCACCTCACGAAGGGCATCTTCTGGAATATCACAGATAGGAGTCTTTATCTTGCAATCAAATTTTGCAAGAAGGGCATCAATCTGCCAAAAGATCATCTGATTCTTGTATTTTCCCAAAGGGACAATTCCACCGTCATAAATTGAGAGAGAAGTATCAGGAATAACCTTCTTCATATCAATCTGATTTATCATGCCAAGTCCCTTGCAATGAGGACAGGCACCTTCAGGAGAATTGAACGAGAAGATATTAGGAGCAGGATCCTTGTAAGCAATGCCACTCGTAGGACACATAAGTCGGCGCGAGAAATACTTAACCTCATCGGCATCCTTATCCCAAATCATGATAAGTCCATCACCCTGACGCATGGCAATGCGGATGGTGTTACGCAGACGTTCCTCATCGCTATTCTTCACGGCAAGCTTATCAATGACAACCTCAATGTTATGGTTCTTGTAGCGATCCACCTTCATGCCACTCTCCAGTTCGAGGATCTCATCATCCACACGAACCTGAAGATAGCCCTTGCGACGCATCTGCTCAAAGAGCTCACGATAATGCCCCTTACGATTGCGGATAAGCGGAGCGAGAATGACGATACGCTTTCCGACATAGTCGCTGAGAATCATCTCCGTGACCTGCTCCTCGGTGTATTTCACCATCTTCTCGCCCGACACATAGCTATATGCCGTACCTGCACGGGCAAAGAGCAGACGGAGATAGTCATAGACCTCAGTAGTAGTGCCGACGGTAGAACGAGGATTGCGGTTGGTTGTCTTTTGCTCGATACTGATAACTGGCGAGAGTCCTGTTATCTTATCCACGTCAGGACGCTCCATTCCGCCAAGGAAATTACGGGCGTATGCAGAGAAAGTCTCGATGTATCGCCTCTGTCCTTCAGCAAAGATTGTATCAAAGGCAAGCGACGACTTACCCGATCCTGAAAGTCCTGTAATAACGCTCAGCGAATAACGCGGAATCTTAACATCAATATTTTTTAGGTTGTGCACTCTGGCACCGTAGATTTCGATCATATTCTTTCATAATTACGAATTACTAATTACGAATTAGCAAGTTACCTATTTTGACATTTACTATTTACGAATTTACTATTTATTTACTATTTGGTTGATTTACTATTTTCGCCAATCACAAATAGTAAATGCCTACTGCGATAGGAAATAGTACATAAATAGAACATGGTAAATAGTTAAATAGTAAAAAAGCTAAACAGGTAATTCGTACTTTGTAATTCGTACTTAAATTCATTTATTCGTAGTATCCGTAAATCCCCTTAGAAGATTCACATCCTTCTTAATGTTATACTTCACTCCATCAGCTCCTTTTGCCTGAACATGAACGAAATACACGCCCTCCTTAACAGGCTGACCATGGAAATAGCCATCCCATCCTTCAGCAGGATCAGTCCATTCGAAAAGCTTCTGCCCCCAACGATTGTATATGGTAGCCTTGAACTCTACAATAGATTGATACCCCTCCTTTGCCTTATACACCTCATTGTATTCATCGCCATTAGGAGAGAAAGCATTAGGAAATTCCAACTTACTGGTACTTATGTTTATGGTGACAGCATCAGAAGTCATATCCGTGCCATCAGGAAAAGATGCGTAAAAACAAACGAGATGCGAACCAGCTTCCGTGAACGTAAACTCAGTACTCTCCTCATGACGTACAAGGTACTGCTCTCCTTCTACCACTTTATCCTTATAGAATCGCCATTCGAAATAGCCGTCGCTTCTGTCTATGTCTGGTTCAAAACGAACTTTGAGGGGGGCTGATTCTGTGGCATTAACCTCTCTTTCAGTTCCATCTGCCGTAATGACTGTAGCCTTAGGGACAATGCTCTGAGCAGCCATTCGAGATATTGCAGCAAAGAGCAACAAAGATATAATCAAAAAAAACTTTTTCATATATGAAATAACGCAAAAATTACTGAAATATGTTGATTTATACCGAAAAAATTCGTATTTTTGCATCGCAATTTGAAAAATAAACACTAAAATGAGTAAAAAGAAATACATAATCCTACTTTTAGTAGCATTGTTCACCTTCAGTGTTGATGCTGACGCTCAGCAGATGCAAACGGTTCACAAGGTGAAGAAGCGTGAAACCATCTTCGGCATAGCCCGCAACTATAACATCACCGTAGAAGAACTTATCGGTGCAAATCCTGCTATGCAGCAACCTGGCTACGAGCTAAAGAAAGGTTATACTATAAACATTCCTTTTCCACAACAAAACACTCAGCAACCGACAGAAACCGCTCCGGCTGCTCCTATAAAGAATAGCATTGATATTGGTGTGCTACTTCCTCTGCACAATGTGGATGGCGATGGCAGAAGAATGATAGAGTATTATCGCGGACTGCTCATGGCTGTGGAGAAGCTCAAGGCCGACGGCATCAACATCAACGTAAGGGCATGGAACGTAGCGCAGACAGACGATATCAACTCTACCCTACTTCAGCAAGGCGTTGAGAGTTCTGATATAATCTTCGGTCCTTTGTATTCAAAGCAGGTCAAGGCTCTCGGTGACTTCTGCAAGAAGAATAAGATACGCATGGTCATCCCATTCTCTATCAATGGCGATGAGGTAAACCGCAACGAGTTTATCTATCAGGTGTATCAGCCGGCAGACGTATTTAACCAAAAGAGCGTGAACTCATTCATCGAGCGTTTCAGCAACTGCCATCCTGTAATCATCGACTGCAACGATTCCACTTCAAACAAGGGAACATTCACATACGCACTCCGCAAGAAACTGGAAGAGAAAGGCATACAATACAGCATCACGAACCTGCGTTCAAACATAGAAATGTTTGAGAAGGCTTTTTCTACGACAAAGAGAAACGTGGTGATACTCAACACGGGCAGATCACCTGAGCTTACCCAGACGATGCACAAGCTCGATGCCCTTCTTGCACATTCACCAGGATACATGATATCTATGTACGGATATACAGAATGGCAGATGTACGAGAAATACAACCAGAACCAGACTTTCTTCCACAAATACGACGTTCACATCCCTTCCTCTTATTATTATAACGAGCAGTCGGGGTATATTCAGAGTTTCCAGCGTGCCTACAAGAGTAAGTTTGGCGCAGATATGATGAACGCACTTCCTCATTTCGCCCTCACAGGCTATGATCAGGGCGTATTCTTCATCGGTGGCGTGTATAGATACAAAGGCACGTTCTATGGAGAGAGAAATCAGATCTATAACACATCCCTCCAGACACCTTACTATTTTAGCAAGACACCAAACGGAGGTTTCCGCAACGAGGCTTATCTGCTTGTTCACTATCAGACTAATGGTGGCATCGAGACTATAAGCTATTAAATTAGGTTGTGAGGTCAGAAGGTTATGAGGTCAGCATCGATTAAAAATTAAAAAGTAAAAAGTAAAATTTAAAAAGTATGATTACCAAGTGCAGCGAAAGACTGTCGGGGAAAATACTAACCATACTTTTTACTTTTTAATTTTTACTTCTTACTTTACAGCCATACTTTTTAATTTTAAAATTTTACTTTATACTTTTCAAAACCTTTAAAGATAATTATGAAGAAAACATACATACTCATCCTAATGTGCCTTGCCCCTATGTGGGCATTCGCACAGGTCGGTGAGCATAGAAATCAGTTTGCCGTTGGTATTCATGGCGGATGCAACCTCAATAAAGTTGATTTCGGCCAGACAAAGGTAAACCAGAAACAATACCAGGGACTGACTGGCGGACTGATGGCAAGATATACGTGCGAGAAATATTTCAAGACTATCTGCTCTGTGCAGATGGAACTCAACTACTCGCAACTTGGCTGGGAGAATGAAATTCTCGATGTGAAGGACAACCCTATTCCATCCACAGCAAACCCAGAGGAGAATGAAAGATTCAAGCATACAGTCAACTACATTCAGGTACCAATACTCGCCCATCTAGCTTGGGGAAAGGAAAAGCAAGGCTTTAATTTCTTCTTCAATGCCGGTCCTGTGATTGGACTGTACACAACTGACAAAATTGAAAGTAATTTCAATGCAGAAACTGCGAACCTCGAAAAAAGAGGCTATACAAGCGAGGATAGTCAGGCGAGAGTGAAAATACAACTCAGAAAACAAGAAGAAAAGCCCGACAACAAATTCGACTATGGAATCGCAGCCGGATTAGGCTTGGAACTACACGTTAAGCCAATAGGACGATTCCAGATAGAAGGTCGCTTTTATTATGGTCTCGGCAACATCTACGGAGATAGCAAAAGTGACTGTTTTGGTCGCTCTGCACACCAAACCATCATTTTACGCGGTGCATACCTGATTGATATCTAAAATACGTTTTTTGCGCACTTTAATTTGATGTATATCAAGAGTAGATATTTCGATGTAAAATTTCTTCGTAAAAATTTTGTCAGTTCAGAAATAATGACTACCTTTGCACCGCAATTCAGAAATGAAGCGCTAAAACAAGCACCCTTAGCTCAGTTGGTAGAGCACCTGACTCTTAATCAGGGTGTCCAGAGTTCGAGCCTCTGAGGGTGTACTTCTTTCGGAATTGGCAACATAAATGTTGCACCCTTAGCTCAGTTGGTAGAGCACCTGACTCTTAATCAGGGTGTCCAGAGTTCGAGCCTCTGAGGGTGTACTTCAAGAAGTCCTAATCAA
>CACYXI010000057.1 GCA_902778265.1 uncultured Bacteroidales bacterium
GAAAGTAAATGGGGAGTAAATTAAGCCAGTAAATTATATTCAGTAAATTAATTTTTTAGGAAATTAAATTTATCAGAAATAATTTTAAATTTATAATTTTTAGAATTAATAATTTACTGGCTTTAATTTCTTCGCAAGGCTCAGGCGCTACGCGGAGTCCTGATTTAATTTACTTCTAATTTACTTTCCATCCCTCTGCGCAAGCAGAGTTCTTTCCCCCACCCTTGTATTTTATTATTTTTCTTTATTCATTTTTCATTTAACCGCTCTCACCATCCTATCATTCCCGAAGGCATCCTTTCTCAATTCAATCTCACTATACCCAAGTGCCTTCAGCATATCAACAGTCTCTTTTCCATACGCCCTGTTTATCTCGAAATATAGCCTTCCACCTCTACAAAGGGCATGAGTGCCGTATTCCGCAATGGCGCGATAGAAGAGTAGCGGATCAGCATCAGGGACAAACAATGCCTCGTGAGGCTCATGCTCAAGCACATTCTTCTCCATTTCCTTAGCCTCCTTTGCACAAATATACGGAGGGTTACTGACTATCACATTCCACAAATCCCTATCGCCGTCAGGGGCATTAAGGGCATCCTGCATATAGATATCCACACTCGCACCAAGTGCCTTCGCATTCTTCTTCGTAACTCGCAGAGCCGTATCAGAAATATCCCATGCAGATACTTCCATTTCTGGCAGTTCCAATGCTAAGGAAACACTTATACAACCAGAACCGCATCCCACATCAAGCAGGTATTTCTTACCATTCCTATTTCCGCGAATATCCTTGCTCTCCTCCTTAATCCAAGAAACAAGTTCCTCGGTTTCAGGACGAGGGATAAGCACACCAGGCTCAACGGCAAACTTACGTCCATAGAAATCCGCATGACCAATGACATATTGCACAGGCTCTCCCTTCTCCAATTGCACAATCTTTGCCTCAAGGCTCTCCTTTTCTTCAACAGAAAGCCTATCCAAAGCCCCAAGACAAACATCCACGAAAGAAAGGCCGAAAGACTCCTCCAATAGCATTTTCACTATGCTACTGGCCTCTCTTTCATCGTATAATACCGTAAGTCTATTTACTATTTGCTTAAAATACATATTGGTGAATTATCAGATAGAACAGCACAGGCACGAGCAAAGAGGGAAGCAGATTCACCGTCTTGCAATCTTTGATTCCGAGAATGCCAAGTCCGGAACTAACTATCAGCACACCACCTACGATGCTCAGTTCTACCCTCATAGGCTCTGGCATACCATCGCCACAGAAATAACCTATGGCATAGAACATTCCCTGCCAACAAAACAGGACAGGTGCCGCCCATAGCATTATTCGGCCAAAAGAGGCCGCCAAAACAGCTGAGGTGACAAGGTCAAGCGTAGCATTGGTATAGAGGAAAGTATTGGCAGACTCCCCTATCGCCCACCCTTGCGATGGCGAAAGAGCCGATAACACTGGTCCTACGATGGAGAAAGTACCTATGCAATAGAGCAGAATACCGGTCATCAATCCCTGCAAACCATTATTCTCATTACCGTTTCTTTCATTAAGACGAGCATTGGCACGGTCAATACGTCCTTGCAGATCAAGTCGTGTGCCAATGATGCTACCGATAGCCAGGGAAGCAATAAACAGGACGGGGTATTCGCTCTTCGCCATATTGGGCAAGGAGGCATTGATACCGAGGACAATACAGCAAAGTCCCAAGGCATCAAACAATGCCTTTTTATATTTCTCCTTGATCCCAGTTCCCAGAAAAGAACCGAATACACCGCCTATCAGTATTGTAGCCGTATTTACAATAGTCCCTAACACTTATCCGAAGTATGCTTTTGCAAATCTACCTAACAGAGCAATTCTCTAATTCTTAAAATTACAATCCGAACTCAGCGGTAACGCCCCACTTCATCATATTGCCAAGACTTGAAGGCTCAATAGACTTGTACCAGTCACCATGCAATCGAACATAATGCTTGCCTACTGCCATCTGAGCACCAGCGCCGAGATATGCTCCCCAATGAGTTGTATTTCCCCACGAAGTTTCACTAAAATGGTATGAATACTTTTCAGAAACTCTCGAGCCAAATATTTCCTTTGCACCAAAATGTGATACTACGAATCCTCCACAACGAACAAGCGGCTGAATATTACCATTGCCAAAACGCTTAACAGCACCAAAAGCGAATGTTATTCTGCCCTTCTCATAACAAGTAATCACACTCTCCGTTTTCTTATGTTCTGAACTTGCTTTAGGAGAAAATGCCAGACCGCCCTCTATGCTGAAACCTTTCATTACTCGTTCAAGATCAACCTCTACGCCAATACCTATCTCGAATGCACTTCCTGGATAGTTCTCATTCGGAAACGCTTGATGGTCAGTTCTTTCCTTTGAATAATAGGCATAACCAGCAAACGCCTTGAAATGAGTCTTTGACTTGTCAGCCTTCTCATCGTATGAATAAACCATACACATGCTACCGTCGGTACATACATCTTTATGATAGTCGCGCACAACATTCACGAGCTTCTTTCTTGACATGTCTTTTTCTTTCATGTCTTCTACGGCAGTCCATGAATCTTTCAGCAGCATGGTCACTTTACCATACTGCTCTTTTTTCTCCGCTAAGATGTCTTTTTCCTTTTCAATTGCGTGATTAGAAGCATAGTCCAAAGACCTATTGACAAGCTGAGCCATCTCGCCATCCTCACGTTCAAAGAAGAAATAATCGTCAGAGTTATAGCTAACGCAGTATAGGTTCATCTTACCATTAACCATAAACTCGGCAAAGTATAATTCTGGATTGCCTGTAACATTCAGTCGGCGAGAAACAAAATACTTACCGTTGTTGTCAAACCTAAAACCTTCTATGTCGCCTGGCTTATAGGTCTTGCCCTTGGTTTCACCATTTGCCCAGAAATCACATTGCTTTGACAGTTTCTGGTTTGTACGAAAATCAATAATACCCCTAATAGTGTCACCCGTGTTTGTGATGATAAATCCAGGTTTCGGATTCGTCTGTGCCTTTGTCATTGTTGCAGAAATAGCCAACATGACGAAGAGAATAATCTTTTTCATTATAAATCTTAATTCCGCAGCAATACAACCTTATGTTTTTGAATTTATCCTTAGCCCAATATCTCACCCGTCTTTGTGCTGCGTAAGCAAAAACTGCAAAATGCTTGAACAACGTGCAAAGGTACTAACAAAACCCGAAATATGCAAATGTTTCCATAACTATTGTTATTAATATGGTGTTTTTCTGTATTTTATGCAAACAAATGTAAATTTCGACACTAAAACAATAAATAAAAGTTAATTATTTAGTACCTTGCATTGCAAAGTACTAAATTATACATACCTTTGCACTCAGAAAATCAAAGAACGTGCGCCAGTCTTTAGGACTGACACGCACTTTTTCTTTCGTGCGAGCCTAAGTTTGCACTCAGAAAATCAAAGAAACGCACTTTTTCTTTCGTGCGAGCCTAAGTTTGCACTCAGAAAATCAAAGAACGTGCGCCAGTCTTTAGGGCTGACACGCACTTTTTCTTTCGTGCGAGCCTAAGTTTGCATCCAGAAACAAAAAACAAACAATTATGGTAAACGTTGATAACACGAAATCGCAGATGAGGAAAGGAATGCTGGAATATTGCATTCTGCTTCTGCTAAGGCATCGACCTTTGTATGCCAATGATATCATCTCGAAACTGAAAGAGGCGGAGATGATAGTAGTGGAGGGTACGCTCTATCCCTTGCTCAACCGTCTGAAGAAGGACGGTCTGCTGAAATATGAATGGCAAGAGAGCACTCAGGGACCACCTCGCAAGTATTATGCCTTAACTGAGGACGGCGAGGATGCCCTTCAGCAACTTGATGCAAGCTGGAACGAGCTTGCAACAACAGTTAACATCTTACAGAACAATAACCAATAACATACACCTAAAAAAAATGAAAAAGAATATTTCAATCAATATTTGTGGCACTATCTATGCCATTGACGAGGATGCATACCAGTTGCTCGAAAACTATCTCCAGAGCATGAAGAACTACTTCCGTAATGAGGAAGGCGGAGATGAGATTGCTGATGACATTGAGCATCGTGTAGCCGAACTTCTCTGGGAATATAAGGAAAAGGGAATGACGGCCGTCAATATCGAGACTATCAAGGAGATTATAAATAAAGTTGGAAATCCTGCTGATATTGATGATGACAACAAGCAGACGTCGCAAAACGCGACGGCAGGTCAGGCGAAAGAGAATTTCTTTAGCTCATTCGGCGATGAGAGCTCAGTATTCGGCAGGGCAAAGAAGAACATCCAGTCACGTCGTTTCTATCGTAATGCCGAAAACAAGATGCTTGGTGGTATCTGTTCAGGTATGGCAGATTACTTTGGCGTGGGAGATGTGGTTTTCTGGCGTCTTTGTCTTGATTCTTGCCATTATTTGCGGAATCAACATTAGCCTGAGCTTCATTCCAGATTTCATCTGCTTCCTAATCTCATTCCCAATACCTGTCATCTATCTCTTTATTTGGATAACTGTTCCAGAAGCGAGAACACCAGAGGACAGGCTAAGAATGCAAGGTAGGGATATTAATCCTGAGAATATCAGAGAGCAGGTAGTGTCTGATTCTGAAGGTTACAGAAAGGTTGGAGAAACAGCCAAGAGTGGTGCAGCTGGGTGTCTGAAAGCATTACTCATTTGCTTTCTGCTGTTGCTGATATTGCCTTTCTTCATCGCATTCTTTGCAATTCTCTTTGCGCTGTTCGTGGTGGGTGAAGTCGTTTTCGGTGGAGCTACTGTAGCGGCAAGTCTTTTCCCTAAGTTCGTGTGGATGTTTGACCCAATAAAGACTTGTGAGCCAATGCTTTGGGTTGGACTTATTGCAGCACTCATAGTGGTTTGCCTGTCTATATTTGGTCTCGTGAGATTGTTTAAGAGTAACAGGGAATCTCTTCCGGCGTGGGCTACTATAACAATGATAACTACTTGGCTATTTGCTCTCTGCGTTGCCATAGGTTCATTTGTTATTGCTTCAATGAAAGTTTCAGAGTGGCACGACAAGATTCGCGAAAAGGAGGCTACGAGGAATGGAATATGTCTTTTTGATTCAAGACAATGGAGTGTGCTTGATGAGCTTGGCTGGGAACTGAAAAAGCTTGATAATGTGAACAACTATCTGTCAGACAATCGTTCTGGCTATGGTGGCTTACCAGACGAAGCATTAAAACTCGGTCGTAGAGATTCTGGAAAAGCAATGTCGTTCACCCTTTCACGCACAGAACCTTTTGACAAAGATGTAGAATATACTCTTGTTCTTGAGTCACTTACCGAGGTTGAAGGTAAAGGTGGCAGTATTAAGGTAATGGATGGCTCAAAGGTGGTCGCATCAAATGACCTAAACGACAAGGGACAGCAACTATGGACGATGGATTGGACTGAAGGTAAGGATTTACCAATCTTTCCAAATCAGGCAGATAGTGCAGGTTGGGATTCTTTTGCCAAAGGATATGAACATTGGACTTATCGTGCATCAAAACCTTTCCGTCACAAGGGTGGTGATCTCACAATCACTATCGCAGCCGATAATGCCTACTTGAATAAATTCAACATCCGACAGGTAAGGCTTCGTAAGATTAGCGAAACAAGAACGACAACAAAAACTACGACAAAAACCAAATCAGAGACAAGCGTCTCAGTAAACGGGAAAAAATATTATCGGTAAAGCACTAAAATGGTATAAAGCCGATCATATCCCTCGCTTTCGGAAGCCTTATCCTCCCATAATCCTATGAACCTAACTCGGTGCAAACTCGGTGAAACTCCGCTCTATAAGGGCATCTCCACCGACTTTGCACCGACTTTGCACCGACTTTGGTACGGAGGAAGAGCGAAGGAACTACGGAAGATCTACGAATGTAAATCCTATTAGAAAAACCTTTAATCAACAATTGAATTACATGAAAAAAATTATGGAATTTCTGCCTTTTCTGAACATTTTCCGAGAAAAAACACAATAGAATTATGTTTTTTGTGAAAGATTTATTATCTTTGCACTCTGAAAATCAAAGAACGTGCGCCAGCCTTGGGGCTGACACGCACTTTTTCTTTCGTGCGAGCCTAAGTTTGCACTCTGAAAATCAAAGAACGTGCGCCAGCCTTGGGGCTGACACGCACTTTTTCTTTCGTGCGAGGTGCCTTGCACGTTGCACTCTGAAAATCAATTATGAACAGCATTAAACCGAAAATATTATTCTTTTTTGTAATCTTTGCTATGGTGATGTGCCAGGTGAAGGCACAGGATTTGGTGCCTTTCAAGCAGGCTCTTACCGAACTGGAAGCTCAGAACTCAGATGTTTCGTATATCAATGCGTCTCACAGGGCTGGGGCGCAGAAGGGTTTTGCGCTTGAGACGGCTTTATCGAAGAGTGCTACTGATGAGCAGTTGGATAGTCTCGCTATCTATGGTAAATTGCCAGCAGAGCGTATGCTTGCATATTATACTCTGCTTTGGTTCAGAAAGGGAAAATATTGCGCCAAGCTCATGCCTCAGATGCTGAGTGACGAGGGTAAGGTCGTGGTGGCTGCAAGTGGTGATGGCGCTACGACCACGGTTAATAGGTTCGTTGCTACCCAGTCTTCGCTAAAGAAAGGCCTATTCACCGACAGGCATATTGATATGATTGACTCCATGTACCTCTCATATCCAGACATTCGCACAAAGGGATATTATGCCGAGGCTCTGAAAAGATGTAAGGGTGTACCAAAGTATTACAGGCTTTTTTGCAAGCTATATGCTGATGGTGACAGTTTGATGCTTCCATATATCGCTGTATATAAGCGAGATAAAGACACGCAAAAGATTATTACGGCTATCAAGGAATATTCCATAGGACAGGCTGCGAAGCCAGAAGACGAAGTGGAGATTGACCTTGATGAATATGGTCGTACAAACGAGGGATTGAAGGCGGTTATAGAATGGCCAGATCCTGTTTTCATGCCAGTTCTTGAAGAATTGGGTAAGTATATGTTCTCTCGCAATGGATATTTCTACATCAGAGGACAGTTCTATTTTATGGCTCTTATGACATACGATGATGATTGGTCGTACAAGGTAATTGAGCGTTGCCTTAAGAAGAAGAAACTTTTGCAATATTATAGCCGCATCTTTACGGAGGCATTCAAATTCACGGGAAGAAAGCCTCGCTATATGCCTCTGATTGAGAAATATGGAGATCAGCAGGTGCTGAATCATACGGTGAGTTATGATGATTAAGACCCACCCCCTTACCCCTCCCATAAAGGGAAGTCCGATGTTGATAACATCGGAGTATGTGCCAGGGGAGTAATTAGTATTTCCAATCAAAAGGGAGTGGAAATTATTCATACTTAATCCCCATAGCGTAAAAGTGTATCTACTCCCTCCCCTTTATGAGAAGGGTAAGGGGAGGGGTCTGGTGGTGAAGAGCCGTTTTTGTATGGCAAAGCGTTGACTTTTCTGGAAAAATTGAAGAAATATTTGTAATTTTATACAATAATATAAGGATAACAGCGTTTTTAAATTAAAAACTATATTATAACAAGGTGGTTTTCGGGGGTATTATGAAGATAAGACATATCATATTTTTAGTTTTCAGTCTTATTAGCTTGTCTGTCTGTGGTCAGTCTGTTCTTACGGATGATAATATGGCAGATAAGGAACTGCAGATAATACGTTGTCTGCAGAGAATGGACGTGGACTATACTGCCGAATATGAAGCCTGGCAGTTTGGTCTGCCTACTCCCGACTCGCTCACGCTTAGGAATCAGTATGGCGATGAGGTTCTTGCCTATGAGATATGTCCTGCAATTCCTATCGGAATAATTATTTGCATCTCAGGAATTGATGCTCCTTCAGCCTCAGCATATTATGGTCATGCACGCGAGTTCTACAAGCTCGGCTATGCCACATTCACGATGGATGTGCGTAGTCACATAACGGTTAATGACAAGTATTATGAGGAAGTGAAGGATGTTCAGGCGGTTATCGACTACATCAAGTCAAAGGCTGAATACACAAATCTTCCAGTCGTTGTAATGGGAGTTGCTATGGGTGGAACGGTTGCAATCCGCTCTATGATTGAGAGTTATGACATTAATGCCGTAATATCTATGTCGGCATACTCTTCATTTGAAGATTACTTTGCCCTTAATCGTCAGGGAGCAGATCCGAGATATAATCTTCCTGATGTAAGTCTCATGGATATTGCAGATATGAGTACAGCGGATAGCATCATGCTTTCACAGCTATGTAAGGTGAAGGGAATAGACCATCGTCCGGTGCTATTGATGCAGAGTAAGAAGGACAGGTTTGTGCCATACGCTTATTTCAACCGACTTACAAAAGAAATGAAGAAATACACCAACGACTTTGAGACATTCGTTGTTGAGGGTGATGAGCACTATATCTGTCGTGACTTTATAAACCCAACTACCGACAAGGCATACTTTGAAGTCTTGATGGATTTCTTAAAGAGGGTAACTGCCAAGGTGTATGTATCAGCATATAGGAAGCTGGAGGATACGCAGGCGATATAGAGACCTAACAACAACACCCACCAGACCCACCCCCTTACCCCTCCCATAAAGGGAGGGGTAAGGGGGGATCTAAACAAGAACGGTACCACTTGAAAAAGTGATACCGTTCTTGTCTGTTGTTAAGTGAAAGATTTTTAGTCCATCCAGAACTCAGATCCAATACAAGAAATAACAACACTACCGTAAGTTTGACCTGTAATAGTCATATTGTCCTTCATCTTACTCTTGCTGTTAATGGTAAACTGAGCTGTAGTTACCACGTTACTGTTTGACTGTAGGTTTTGCATAGTTTCTAACTTTTAAGTAATTATAAGTGTAAAATCATCTATCTCTTTGGAATATCATGGAATTCCAAGTGCAAAAGTAGTCAATATTTCGGAAATATGCAAATTTTTATCGGTTTTTTTACTTTTTTTAATACAAATATTTTTGATGTGATAAGCGTCGAACTATCATTAGATGCTAATCTTAATATTTCATAAAATATCATGCAGAATCGCAAAAATATGATGTTACATCTATAAATTTCAGGTTCACATTTTGTTATCAACTGTTAATTGCTTAATTTTGCCCATGATTTACGGCATCATCCCTATGAAATGCCGATAATATACCGATTAAACCTTTTAGAGAGTTATGAGTCAAAGGGGTATAAGGCAAATGACAAAAAGACTAATGGCTAAAGGCATAGGTCTTAAACATCAGACAATAGATAAAAACAAAAATAAAAACAAATGAATGTAAGGAATTTTCTTTTAACGGCATTACTCGTTTCCTCGCTCCCTACTTTTGCCCAGAAGAAGTGGACGATGCAGGAATGTATTGACTACGCTATGGCGAACAACATATCGCTAAAGAAATCTGGTTTGCAGCGTAAGTCAACCAATGAGGATCTGCTGTCGTCGAAGGCACAGCTGCTGCCATCGCTTAATTTCTCTACGAGTCAGAACCTCAACTATCGTCCTTGGCCTACGGCTGGTATGTCAACCGTGGTGGATGGTATGGCTATGGCGAGTGTGGATAAGGTGTATTACAATGGTTCGTACAGCCTCAACGGCAACTGGACGGTATGGAACGGCAACAGAAACCGCAATCAGGTGAAGCTCAACGAACTCTCTCTTGCCCAGCAGGCCGAGGACTCAACCGCCACAGCACGTAGCATAGAGGAACAGATTGCACAGCTCTATGTACAGATAGCCTACACGGAGGAGAATATAAAGGTTCAGAAAGCGACTCTTGAGTTCTCTAAGACTAATGAGAATCGCGGTAAGGACATGGTTGAGGTTGGTAAGATGAGTAAGGCAGACCTTATGCAGCTCACCGCCCAGAGAGCACAGGATGAATATAACGTGGTATCGGCAGAGAGTCAGGCACGCAACTACAAGCGTCAGTTGAAGCAGCTCTTACAGATTACGAGTTCAGAACCTTTCGAGATAAGCGGATTAGAGGCTACAGATGCAATGGCATTGACTCAGATTCCATCTTTGCAGCGTGTATATGAAAAGGCACTTGCCAATCGTCCGGAGTTCAAGAGTCTGCAAATACAGATTGAATCATCTGAGGTAAGCAAGAAGATAGCCAATGCACAGTCGTTGCCTACGGTTGGTGTAAGCGCAAGTGCAGGTACGAGCACATCCTCAATGAACGACATGAGCTGGGGAACTCAGGCAAAGCAGAACTTCAGCATGGGTGCAGGTGTTAATGTTAGTGTTCCGATAGTGGATCAGCGTCAGAAAAAGACCGCGGTTAACAAGGCGGAGATTAGTCGTCAGCAGGCTATGCTCGACCTTCAGGACAAGCAGACATCGCTTTACAGCACCTTGGAGAACTACTGGATTCAGGCAGAGAACAACCAACAGCAGTATAAGGCAGCTAAGGTTAGTACGGAAAGCGCCCAGACAAGCTACGACCTGCTTAGTGAGCAGTTCCGTCTCGGCCTAAAGAACATTGTTGAGCTTCAGGATGGAAAGTCACGACTTCTTTCTGCACAGCAGAGTGAGCTTCAGAGTAAGTACATGACCATTCTGAATATCAAGATGCTGGAGTTTTATCAGAGATAGGCCTACCCAGTCCCTCCCCAAGGGAGGGCTCCTCCCCCCTCACCCCCTCAAGGGGGAGTAGATACATTTTTCTAATCAAGAAATTAGTAACCATTTAATTATAAAACTAACTCAAGCTTCCTTTTTAAGGGATTAATACTATAAAACATCCTTCCCTTTGGGAAGGCTTGGTTAGGCTTTTAGACTATGAACAAGAAAATCATCATCGGTGGTGTAGCTGCTGTGGCTGTGGTTGCATTGGCTGGTTTCTTCTTCTCAGGAAAGAAGGAGAAGAAGGTAAGTTTTGAGACAGCTACAATCGTAAACACCACTATATCAAGTAGTATCACGGCTACGGGAACTATCGAACCTGTTACGAGCGTAACGGTAGGTACTCAGGTGAGCGGTATCGTTAGCCATCTGTACGTTGACTATAATAGTGTGGTAAAGAAAGGTCAGGTAATTGCCGAACTCGATAAGACAAACCTTATATCTGAACTCTCTACCCAGAAGGCAAACCTTTCTTCTGCCGAGAGCAAGCTGGCTTATCAGAAGAATAACTTCGAGCGCTACCAGAAGCTCTTTGACAAGGGACTTGTTTCTGCCGACGATTTCGAGAATGCAAAGCTCTCATATCTTCAGGCTCAAGAGAGTGTGACAACGGCGAAGGAGAGTGTACAGAAGGCACAGACTAACCTTAGCTATGCTACTATCACCTCCCCTATCGACGGTGTGGTACTCAGCAAGGCTGTTGAGGAAGGTCAGACCGTTGCAGCAAGCTTCAATACTCCAGAGCTTTTTACCATTGCTCAGGATCTTACAAATATGCAGGTTGTGGCTGATGTGGATGAAGCCGACATCGCTGACGTAAAGCAGGGTGCACGTGTTACATTCACCGTGGATGCCTATCCAGACGATGTATTCGAGGGTAAGGTGACACAGGTTCGCCAGTCGGCTACTACTACCAATAACGTAGTGACCTACGAGGTTGTTATCTCTGCTCCTAATTCAGATCTCAAGCTGAAGCCAGGTCTTACAGCAAACGTTACCATCATCACTCAAGAGAAGCCAAACGTGCTTGCAGCTCCAGTTGCAGCCCTTCGCTTTGCTCCATTAGAGACAATGCTTGAGCCAGACGGCAAGATAGTTGACTGCAAGTCAAAGACAAAGGTATGGGTTAAGAATGGCAAGAACATTGAGGCTATTGCCGTTAAGACTGGTATCAGTAACGGCTCTCTTACCGAGATTACGGAAGGTATAGATGCCGGTAAGGAAGTTCTCATCGGTTTCTCTTCTGGTATGCCAGGTATGATGCCTGGTGCTCAGGGAAATAACAATCCATTCATGCCAGGCCCTCCGGGAAGGAAGAAGAGTGAGAATAAGTAAAAGACCCACCCCCAGCCCCTCCCATAAAGGGAAGTCCGATGTTGATAACATCGGAGTATGTGCCAGGGGAGTGGTTAAAACTATCCCGCATTATTAATCATTAAAGAAAATCCCCAACAATCCCCCTTGAGATAGAAAGACTATCTACTCCCTCCCCTCTATGGGGAGGGTAAGGGGAGGGGTCTTTATTTATATGGAAAATAATTCATCAACTCCTGAGCGTCGTGTAGTCATTGAACTGGATAACGTGAGGCGTGACTTCGTCGTTGGTTCAGAGACTGTTCACGCACTCCGAGGAATATCATTCAAGATATACGAGGGTGAGTTCGTCACCATCATGGGTACTTCGGGTTCGGGTAAGTCAACGCTGCTTAATCAGTTGGGTTGCCTCGATACTCCTACCTCTGGCGAATACTACCTTGACGGTGTGAGCGTCCGCACTATGAAGCGCAGACAGCGTGCCGTGCTGAGAAACCGTAAGATCGGGTTCGTGTTCCAGAACTACAACCTCCTTGCCAAGACTACGGCGGTGGAGAATGTGGAGCTTCCGCTTATGTATAACAGAAACTACTCTGCATCTGAGCGTCGTAAGGCTGCAATAGAGGCATTGGAGAGAGTAGGACTTGGCGAGCGACTGATGCACAAGTCGAATCAGATGTCGGGTGGTCAGATGCAGCGTGTGGCTATTGCACGTGCCTTGGTTAACAATCCTGCCGTTATTCTTGCCGACGAGGCTACTGGTAATCTTGATACCCGTACCTCTTTCGAGATGCTTGTATTGTTCCAACAGTTGCACGCAGAGGGGCGCACTATCATCTTCGTGACGCACAACCCAGAGATTGCGCAGTACTCAAGTCGTAATATCATGTTGCGCGATGGCAAGATCCGCGAGGATGTTATTAATACTAACATCCTTTCTGCAAAGGAAGCACTGGAGCAGTTGCCAAAGCCGCAGGATGATTAATTTTGAGTGAATAGTGAAAAGTGAATAGTGAAGAATTTGAGTTACCCTAACCCCTAACCTCAAATCTCTAACCCCTAAACACTCAACTCTAAACTTTAAAGAATATGAGCATAATAAACTTATTCAAGGTTGCGCTTCGTGCCATAGCCAATAATGCGTTTCGCTCGTTTCTGTCAATGCTCGGCATCATCATTGGTGTGGCAGCGGTGATAGTGATGATGGCTATCGGACAGGGTTCTAAGGAGAGCATCCGAAAGAACATATCGCAGATGGGTACCAACGTGATAATGGTACGTCCGGGTGCAGACATGATGGGTGGCGTAAGACAAGATCCATCGTCTATGCAGACGCTGAAGGTGGCTGACTATGAGGCTATCATCAACGAGAAGAAATATGTTACCTACGTATCGCCAGAGGTTACGTCAAGCGGTCAGGCTATCTATGGTGCAAACAATACTAATGCCACGATCTATGGCGAGTCGCTCGACTATCTCGACATTAAGCAGTGGGATGTGGAGCAGGGTGTCGCCTTTACAGAGGAGGACGTTCACAAGAGTGCAAAGGTGTGCCTTATAGGTAAGACCATTGCCGATGAGCTGTTCCCTAATGGTGCTGATCCTGTAGGTAAGACAATCCGATTCAAGAGCATACCATTCCGTATATGCGGTGTTCTGAAATCGAAAGGCTATAACAGTTGGGGTATGGACCAGGATAATGTGATCATTGCTCCTTACACCACGGTGATGAAGCGTATCGCTGCCCAGACGTATTTCGCCACTATCAACTGCTCTGCCATTACCGAGGAAATGACTGATCAGGCTATTGAGGAACTCACCGAGATTCTCCGCACCACTCATAAGATCAAGGATGAGTCTGGTGATTCAGACGATTTCACCATCCGTTCACAACAGGAGATGATGGAAACAATGTCATCTACCATGGATACCGTAACCATTATCCTTGTGGTGGCTGCTGCCTTCTCTCTCCTCGTGGCAGGTATTGGCATCATGAACATCATGCTTGTATCTGTAACTGAGCGCACAAAGGAGATTGGTCTGAGAATGGCTGTTGGTGCACGTGGCATCGACATCAGTAACCAGTTCCTCATTGAGTCGATAATAATATCGCTTACGGGCGGACTGATAGGTATCATTCTCGGAGAAAGCATTGCCGGACTTGCCTCGCTGCTGTTCCATCTCCCTACGAGTGTCCCGGGATGGAGTATCACCGTCAGCTTCATTGTGTGCACGCTTATCGGTGTAGGATTCGGATATTTCCCAGCACGAAAGGCTGCAAGGATGGATCCTATTGAGGCGATTAGGTATGAATAGACCCACCCCCAGCCCCTCCCATAAAGGGAAGTCCGATGTTGATAACATCGGAGTATGTGCCAGGGGAGTGGTTACAACTATTCCGACAATATTAATCTGAAAATCATCAACAATCCCCTTGAGATAGAAAGACTATCTACTTCCTCCCCTCTATGGGGAGGGTAAGGGGAGGGGTCTTAAATTTATGAAAATCTCCACTATCATCCACCCTATTGCAGTAGTTGCATGGATGCTGTTCCCCATCATGTTCGTAGGACCTGATGAGAAGATAACCCTTGAGCGATACCTGTTCAGGAGTTGTATGCCATTCATGATGGTGCTACTCTTCTACCTCAACTATCTGTGGGTAGTCCCGAAATGTATCGCTGGGCAGTTCAGGCTCAATGTACTCCATATCAATGTGATAATGGTGATTACGGCTTGCGCTATAGTGACTTCGGTAAGGGCATACGAGTTCATGGTCTCTCCATCACATTTCATGATTCCTGGTGGCGCGCCTCATCATGAACCTCCGCACGAGAGGCATTTCAGTTGGATGTTCTTCATCTTCACAATGCTACGCGATGCTCTCAATTTCATCTTCGCCGCGCTCATTGCGTATAGTCTGAGAATGACCAGCCATGCTCACCGTCTGGAGCACGAGCGCCATGAGGCTGAGGTGGCACGACGTGATGCAGAACTGAATGGGTTGCGCCTGCAAATTTCTCCCCATTTCCTGCTCAACACGCTCAACAATATCTATGCACTCACGGCTATCAGTTCCGACAGGGCACAGCAGGCTATCATACAGCTATCGCAGTTGCTCCGCCACATGCTCTACGAGACTCAGCAGGGTATGGTGGATTTCACTTCCGAGTGTAAGTTTATCAGCTCGTATGTTGACCTGATGAAGCTACGTATGGCTCACAACGTAAAGGTGGATGTGGAGATTGTGATTCCCGAGAATGACAAGTCGCAGGTGGCACCATTGCTGTTTATCTCGCTTGTGGAGAATGCCTTTAAGCATGGTGTTAGCAGTACGGAGCCAAGCACCATCTCTATCCATCTAAAGGCTACTGCTTCCGAGATAAGGTGTGAGATTGTGAATACCAACTTCCCCAAGACGAGTAATGACCGTAGCGGGCATGGCATTGGCTTGCAACAGGTGCAGCAGCGTCTCAACTCCGTATATCCAGGAAAGTATTCATGGAGTCATGGAGTAAGTGAGGAGGATGGGATGTATCATTCGGAAATCGTGCTGCAGACCCCCCCCCAGCATCTCCCATAAAGGCAGGGGAGTAATTACAACTATTCCGACAATATTAATCATCAAACAAAATCCCCAATAATCCCCTCAAGGTAGAAATAGTATCTACTCCCTCCCCTCTATGGGGAGGGTAAGGGGAGGGGTCTTAAATTTATGACAATCAACTGTGCAATAATCGATGATGAGCCTCTGGCAGCGGAAATGCTGGCCGGATATGCAAGAAGGACTCCGTTCCTTAACCTTGTGGGCGTATATAACAGTGCGGTAGAAGCTATACGCACTCTACGTAGCGAACCTGTTGATCTCCTCTTCCTCGACATACAGATGCCTGAGCTTAGCGGACTGGAGTTTGCTACTATCCTACCTCCCGAGACGCTGATTGTGTTCACCACTGCCTTCGATCGCTATGCCATCGACAGCTACAAGGTGAATACCGTTGACTACCTGCTCAAGCCTATCGCGTATGATAATTTCCTTAAGGCAGCCGACAAGGCTCTGCGCCGTATAGTGGATACTAAGAAACAGGCTACATACGCTGCCGACCGCTTCATCTACGTGAAGAGTGAGTATAAGCTTGTGCGCATCAATCTCGATGACATTCTATATATAGAAGGTGTGAAAGACTATGTGCGAATCGTTCTTGCCGACAAGCCGCAAGCCATACTGTGCCTGATGAATATGCGCACGCTCGAAGACTACCTCCCTACCCCAGAGTTCCTTCGCGTACACCGCTCGTACATAGTGCACATGACCAAGGTGCAGATCATAGACCGCTTCCGCTTCGTCTTCGAAGATACCTACATCCCTATATCAGAATCGTACAAGGATGTGGTTAACGACTACCTCAATATGCACACGCTAAACTGACAATTATTAAAAGGAGTAATAAGGAGTACAGGGAGTAATAAGGAGTACAAGATGAATGGCTTTATATGGAATAAGGAATAAGGTTTGACAGTAAAAAACTCTCATCCCTCATCACTTCAACCTTCAACGAGAAAAACTATCGTCTTGTACTCCTTGAACTCCTTGTACTCCTTGAACTCCTTATAAAAAATACCTTAACCAAATTATAACTAAACAAACTAAACGAAATGAAGAAAGTCTATTTAGCTGCATTGCTATCACTCTCTCTGATGACTGCCAATGCACAAGAGCCAGACATCCCGATGTTTGGCAACATGCCCAAGATCGACGTAAAGTACAATGAGTACAAGGCTGCTCCACAGGGGTTCGACCAGGAGCGCGCCGGAATTTCTCGCGGAGAAGTGCGACTCATTGAATACCAGTCTGAATCGGTAGGCACTACACGTAAGGCGAATGTTTATCTGCCACCTAAGTACGATGCCAAGAAGAAATACAGCGTGCTCTACCTGCTCCACGGCATTGGCGGCGATGAGAATGAGTGGTATAAGGACGGTGGTGTGCCAAACATCATTATGGATAACCTCTATGCCGACGGAAAGGTTGCCGACATGATTGTGGTGATGCCTAACGGTCGTGCACAAAAGGATGACTCTCGCGCTGGTGGCATGGGATCGTTCAGAGCATTCGGAGAGTTCGACAAGGATCTCATCGGAAGTCTCATACCTTACATAGAGAAGAATTTTAGCGTATATGCCGACAAGGAGCACCGTGCAATAGCAGGCCTATCCATGGGTGGCGGTCAGTCTCTCAATTTCGGCCTCGGTCACATGGATGTGTTTGCCTACGTGGGTGGCTTCTCTTCTGCGCCAAACACGATGCGCGCCGAGCAGCTCATTCCTGATGTGGATAAGGTGAAGAAAGAGAACAAGCTCCTGTGGATGGTATGCGGTGGAGCTGACGGACTGCTTTTCAATAGCGTGCAGCTCAAGGCTTTCTGCGATGAGAAGGGCATACCGTGCACACTCATCAACTATCCTGACGGAAAGCACGACTTCGTAGTCTGGAAGTATGGTCTCTATAACTTCGCGCAGTTGATATTCAAATAAATCATTCAAGTCGCGTTTGCAGAAAAATTGCCTGGAAGGCTGTACATGATTGGCATACTCGCGATGTACTGTCTTCCAGACAGCAGAGGGGATTGGGCGATTACTTATCCCCGCACATCCATCGCTACGCTCTGTATGTACGGGGTTACTAATGGTACTGTCTTCCAGACAGTTTTCTACTTACAATAATAAACACTTCAGGCTCATCCTTACATTTCGTGGGGATGAGCCTGATACATTTATCCACGTTCCGAAGGCGGGACACGTGGTGACGAATATGACAGTTACTTAGTGAACTTAACCAGCACCTTCTCTATGCGAGAGATACCGATACGCTTACGCTTACGCTTTGGCTGTTCACCTGTTGCCTCTGAAGCTGGTTCAGCAGATGCCACTGGCTCTGCCTTAGCCACAGGTTTTGCAATAGGCTTTGGTTCTGGCTTAGGTTCAGCCTTAGCAGCAGCCTTCTTAGCCTTAGCCTCTGCCTTTGCTTTAGCCTTAGCCTCAGCTTTCGCAGCAGCCTTAGCAGCATCTTTCTCAGCCTTAGCCTTTGCCTTAGCCTTCTGTTCCTCTTCCATCAGAGCACGCTTTGCAGCCTTTCTTGCCAAAGCCTCCTGATGAATGCGCTCCTGCTCCTCAAGATTCCTGCGCTTGCGCTCCTCCTTCGCTCTGAGACGCTCCTGTCTCTCGGCCTCTCTCTGAGCCTCAGCCTCCGCCTGCTTCTGGCGCTTCTTCTCAAGATACACCTCCTCTGGCTCAATATAGTCAGAAGTGCGGCATTCCACGATGTTGTGGTCAGCAATAAAGTTGGCATCATACTCAGCAGAATAGAGCAAGAGGTATCTGCCATACCCCTTCTTTCCTTTTACGAAATACTCCTTACCATTGGTCAAACGAACCTCGTTACCACGATGCCAGTCAGTCTTGAAAAATTCGTCTATTGTCATATCAATTTCCTCTTATGTTATTGTAACTATTGTTTCTTTTCTCCGCAAAGATAGCAAAAATTACGCAAACCGCAAAACAAACCACGCAATATTTTGCCTATCACGCATAAATTGATGTTATGGCACATCATCAATGCTTTTCCTATGCAATTATTTGGAGAAATGAAATATTTTGCTTATTTTTGCCATCGAAACAAAAAAACTATCTGCTTATGAGTACACAGATGATGAATCAGACCATAGCAAACTACTTCAAGACCTCATAACCTCAAAACCTAAAGAAAATGGAGAATAACTTCAAGAACGTGAACCCGTTCTACAAACTGCTGTCACAAGGCAATAGGATTCCCGACTATGACGCTATCTTAGAGAATGCTGCCACCGACAGTCTGATATGCAATAGCGTGATTAGCGAAATGCAATGTAAAAGAACATCGTACAAGCCTGCCTCATACAGGCGACAATACTATGCCGACTATATCTACGAACTCATTAGGGCTAACGAGCGCTATGCCTACACCTACATCTCTAACCTGAACTACAGCGAGAAGACATATCAGGCTTTCCGCAACGCTATGGAGATACGCTCTGCCACTCCTATCGACCGCTTCGTGCATTCACTCACCTTCCGTGCCGAAGCTATCAATAACGGCTACGTAGCTCTCACCGAGCAGGGCAACTACCTGTGCGCAATGGCTCTCACACGTATGCAGATTGATAATTTCCTTATCGCATGGGCTGGACTTGCCTGCAAGGACAGGGACAAGTTCTACACGTACTACGACTCTGGCAAGCCTATCAACCAACTTGAAGACCACAAGAAGAATAAGCTCACGCAAGGTTACATCATCAAATCCTACGCCGATATTGATCCTCTCGTCAAGGAGATTTACGAGAATGGTAACGAGTATATTCATCCCTCACACGTTATCCAAGAGGCATCTATCGACCTCACCAACGGCATCCAAATGCTATCGTACAAGGAATACCAGTGTCCCGACTCGCTGAAGCGTGAGGCAAAGAAGCACATGATGATTGCCAACAACGTGCTGTGCAACATTCTGTGCCGATGGGTATTGCTGAAGCATGGCAAAGACCTGGGAGTGAGCGACATGGATGCTGATTCAGGAAAGCAAATTAGCTTTTAGGGAAAGTAAATCATCATTTTGGGAAAGTAAATTATCATTTTGGGAAAGTAAATTGGAAGTAAATTAATTCAGGACTCCGCGTAGCGCCTGAGCCTTGCGAAGAAATTATATTCAGCAAATTAACAAGTCCTGCAAGGACGACATAATATCCCCCCATCACCTTCACGAATAAAGTAAACCCACCCGAGACCGAAGTCAAGGGTGGGTTTTAAGGTTAAAGAAGAAAACCTAAAACTTAAGTTTCCTTCTCACGCTCTTGTAGTGAGATGAGTACGGGTCATTCTCGAAGTAGGCTTTATCAAAGCCAAGAGCTTTGAGTTCAGACATTAGGCCTTCGTCAGTTTCTCCGTACACAGCCATCCCCGGACAATCGAAGCCTGAAACATTCTCGATACCATGGTCTCTAATCCTCTGAAAATCAGAAGTCTTGCACCATGCAAGTCTCTGAGATTCGCGGAACAGACTCCATTCGGAATCCCAACACGTCTGGTGGAACCGGCGATCATTAAGAAGAAGAGCCATGTGCATGGCAAGATCCTTCTTGAATGCAAACTCGTTATATCCGTCCATGTCAGAAAGAACCTTCATGAGGCACTTCCTGAAAAGATTCTCCTCACTAATAACCTTGCCTCCAGCAGGAGCAACCGAAAGCCAATCTACCTTCTTGAAAAGGTCTATTGTCTTCGACTTAGCAACCGTAAACGGACTGCGCTTACGCTTCTTAGAAGTCATAGAAGAAGAAGGAGTTACTACCTGAGACTGTGCAGTCTCGCTAATAGAACGCTCATTATTGGCGTCTGTTGAAAAATAAAAATTTTTCATCTTGTTGAAGTTTTAATATACGTCCGACACTATTGTCGGATATTCAACTTTAATGCGGACTTTACTTAAACTTCTTACATTAACGCCAACGTTTGCAAAGATAGTAATTATTTCTTATTCGTGCAAATATTTTGCACAAAAATTGCACAAAAACCGTGTTTTTACCTTAAAATTACCTCAAAACACAGTGTTTCACCCTAAAAAAAGCCCTAAACACCGTGTTTTTATCTATGAAATACCCTAAAGCACCGTGTTTCGACCTATAAAACACATCAAAACACAGTGCCCATCGCTCCTCCTCACGGCGCAAACTGCACATCGAGAGGCTTTTTCATTACATAATACACATCCTTGCGAGAATTAACAAACTGCTTCCTACGCTTCTCCAACTCAAAACCATACTTTGCATATTTAGTTACCGTTGCCCTCTCCTTGTAACCCAGCTCACCAAACACCTTATTCATTACGTCCTTCAACTCCTCAGTGGTATATCCCACATTCTTCAACACAAGACGCTGGCACAGCAATATCTGTATGTCGTGCTTCTGCATATTAAAACTGATCTCACTCTTCAGCTTCGACTCCTTACAGCTAAGGGCTACGATTCTCTCAGGCCCAAGCGTATCAAAATAGTGCTTCAACTCTGGATGCTGGCGCTCCATGGCATCGGCGTAAAGAGTGCAGAAAGGCGACTTCCTATATTCTATATAGGTGCGCATACGCTCCTCAAACGTGGTGCGAGTAACAACGTCCTTCACATAGTCACCACACTCTATCGGAGCATCCTGAACAAAATGCCTGGTGTCGTCAATAAGCCTGCTCACGTACAGACAATCGCGATACGTCTTCTTCTGAACCATGAACGAGAATCGCTTGCTGAGATACACCATCTGATTCACCTTGAAGAGATCATCCGCCTTGTCATAATACACAAAGTCGCAACTATACTTCAACGTCTTCTGCTCCGTCTCGTTATTCTTAATCGTCATCTCCCGACAATCACCCGTAAGAATGTTGTAGTAAGAAGCCTTCTTCTTCGATAGCTCAAGTTTTGCATCAAGCGTTTTCAGAAACGCATCATCATCAAACACTGTGTCGTCAATGTTATAGAGAAAACAAATCTCATTGCGGAACGCATTCTCTGCAAGTCGCTGACGGCCAGCTATCTGCACAAGCTCGGTAGCAATATCAACGGCAGTGTTAGGCTTATTGCAATCGCTTACAACAAAAGTCATTGCATTAGTAGAGTAGAAATCCACGCCCATATATGCGGTAGAGGTGCAGAAGGTGAACATCTTGTGCTCCTCACCTCTTAGCGGAGCCTTACCAATCTCAAACCCCTTGTCTATACTGCGCAGCATCTTGAGGTTATCCTCATTGTCACCAACGATAACGTTCACCTCGTCAGGTTTAAGATTACAATTCTTAATAATGGTAGCAATGTTCTGAACGGAATTGAGAAACAACACGCATTCCCTTGACTCTACCGTCCTACCGTCAACCACCTTTGAAGGGAATCCACCATTCTGATACATCTTAACGATAATCATAGCGGCAGCAATCGGTTTCGCAACATGAAATTTCGTAAGCTTCACTCTTTCCGTGTCTTCCCACACCAATTCTGTATAAGGTATATCATTAAATATATCAATTTGATTAACATACTCATCAAGCATCGGAGTGGCCGACATATAGGTTACGTAAGGAAACTTCTTCAGATCGCTCATCATCTTCAATTCCGTCTCGCTCTTAAAGGCAGAATCCGCGAGAATGCACTGGAACTCATCCACTACCACGCGCCATTCCGACATATCATTAATGACATTCGCAATCTTAAACAACGAGTCATACGTAGTCAATATCTTAGGCGTCTCCGTTTCCGCCACATATCTTTCAATTTCATCTCTTCTCACTCCCTCCATAACGAGCAGTGCATTCTCATACTGTCGAGCCTTACACTCTATCAATGCCTTTCGTGGTGAAGCAATTATCGTCTTATGCTGATCTTCAAGCGCGAGGGTAGTTCCCCCGCATCCAGTCACCCCTTTAGCAAGAATGCCATTAGGAAGTTCAAAACGTTTTCCATCAACGGAAATAAAATCACTAAGGTAGCGAACATTGCTACCGATTTTTACTGTTTGTTTGTTCATTGTTTTATTTGATTTAAGTTTTTAACAAAATAATCTATCTAAATCATAGGTTCGTGTGCACATAAACCACAAGTGTCAAAAAAAATGAGGATTTCATCCCTTAGTATAAGGGAGTCTCGGTTGATTTTTCCGACACTCATCTCCTTCTCAACTTTGATAATCAAATATATATCCATTTCGTCTGAATCCAAAATTTTTTCAGAAAAAAAATCAAAATTTTTTTTCGATCAATAAAATCTACATTTTCATTCACATATACTTTGAAATGTAAATCGGAAAACGTATATTTGAAATATCAAAAAAATCAGATACTACTCCGATGCTACACCGATAAGGCGCCACATGGGTGATCGGACATTCATACGCAGATCATTTTTTATTAACCTAAAAACAATCGTTTTATTAGTATTATGGCTATTCTTAATGGAATTATATCAAAACTGACCGGCTCTACCGGTAATCTCGTGTTCAAGCGCATCGGTGATCGCACAATCGTATGCGAAAAACCGCACATCGTATCAAATCCGCGCACTGCAAAGCAAATGAGACAGCGCACCAAGTGGGGCAACATAGTGGCAATGTATAAAGGCATCAGACCACTTATCAATTACGGCTTCGAGAACCGTCCGCACAACCTCACCGACTATAATATGTTTATGAAGGTCAACGCACAGCAAATGCCCGTTTATCTCACCAAGCAGATGATTGCTGCTGGTGCGTGTATCGCTGCTCCTTATCAGCTTACTCAGGGCTCTCTCCCTGCAATCGTTACATCTGGCTCTGGTCAGAACATCACTACTGACATCGCTCTCGGCTCCGACGGTATCACCGCCAACACAACTGTTGCTCAGTTCTCTCGCACAGTGGTTAGCAACAATGCCGACTACAAGTACGGTGATCAGATTTCATACTTCATTATAAAGCAAAAAGTGAATGATGAAACACAGGTGCCTTACTGTCAATTCCAGTCATGCAAGGTGGTGCTCGATGCAAGCAATGACGAAAAACTCTGGGATGTGGTTCTCCGTAACGGATTCTCAGCTCAAGACGGTTGTCTCGGACACGCAGGCAACGATGGCGACAGCGTATTCTGTTGGGTACACTCTCGTAAGAGTTACGGCAAGATTCTCGTATCATCTCAGATACTCGTAAACGCAAACAGCGCTCTTGCCGAATACACTGGCGAACTTGCCTACAACCTCGCTGCATCAAGCTATGGTGATATGAAGGATGCCTTCCTCTCACCTGAAGATGTTGCAACAACCGTTACCGAAACCCCATCGCAAGGTGGCGGCAACTCAGGCGGAGGCAATGACTCTCTCTAACAATCAAAGGCGCACAAGCGCAAAGAAGCAAAGGCGCTCAAGCGCAAAGAAGCAAAGGCGCTCAAGCGCAAAGAAGCAAAGGCGCTCAAGCGCACAAGCGCACAAGCGCTCAAGCGCAAGTATTATCCCTCCGCTTTCCCACATGAAAACCGAAAAAAATCGCAGGCTACTGTTCATCAGCGGCTTGCGATTTCTCTTTTCTGTATCTCTCTGTCTATCAACGCCTTTCGCACATCCCAAGGACACAGCATACCACAATCGTGGTATAAGAATACAAACTATATGGTATTTCATAAATAATATAATTGCCGTACCTTTGCACTCAGAAAACAGAATACTGATGAAGAGAATACTATCAGATAAGGCTTTTGAAGAAGCCAAGAAATACATACCAGGAGGCATAAGCTCACCTGTCCGCACACTGAGATTGATAGATGATTCGCCATTGTTCATCGATCATGCCAAGGGTGCAATCCTCACCGATATTGACGGAAACGAATATATCGATTTCTGCCTTTCGGAAGGAGTATTCATCGCAGGTCATGCAAACCCAGTGGTAGTGGATGCCGTTCAGAAAGCTATACTCAACGGTACAAGCTACGGCATCCCTACTCTCTTGGAAACGCAGCTCGCCAAGAAGATAACCGAGCTGATACCCTCAATGCAGCAAGTAAGGTTCGTAAACTCTGGTACCGAGGCAGTTATATCAGCCGTCCGCGTGGCGCAAGGCTTCACCAATCGCGAGTACATACTCTCGTTCGAGGGTAGCTGCAACTGCAAATCGTGCAATCTGCTCCATGCACCCTTTAATGATAAGGAGGCGGTTGAGAAAATCTTCACGGAGTACGGCGACCGCATAGCAGCCGTAATCGTAGAGCCAGTACCGACCCACATGGGCGTGGTTCCAGAGAAGGACGGCTTTCTGCAATATCTGCGCAGCATAACCCAGCAGTACGGTTCACTGCTCATCTTTGACGAGATAACCACAGCCTTCCGCCTCACTCTCGGTGGAGCACAGAAATTCTACGGCATCACCCCAGACCTCACCACCGTGGGCAAGATAGTAGGAGGAGGATTTCCGGCAGCAGCATTCGGCGGACGTGCCGATGTGATGAAGGTTCTTGCACCCGAAGGCACTGTATATCAAGCAGGTACGCTTGCAGGCAATCCGATAGCCATGACCGCTGGTCTCGCCACGCTCTCGATACTGAGTGAGCGAGGACTCTACAACAATCTCAACCTCAAGGCGGAGAAGTTCATAGCCGATCTGCAAAGCATTCTTCGACCTAAAGGCGTGACAATCAGTAGTATAGGCAATATGTTCACCCCGTTCTTCAGCCCTGCGGTTCCAACCAACTACGATGAGGCGAGCCAGAGCAATCAGAAAGCCTTCATAAGGTTCTGGAGGTATATGCTCGACAACGGCGTCTATCTCTCGCCCTCACAGTTCGAGGCGAACTTCGTATCAATTCAGCACACGGAGGAATACCTCTCCGATGTTCTGGAGATAGCGAAAGGATATTGATTTTAAAGTGTAAAGTATAAAGTTAAAAGTATAAAGTAATATGGCAAAGATTATCGTAAACGGAGAAGACCAGGAGGTACAGCTTCCTGTAACAGTAAGTGACATCATCAAGCAGCTGAACGTAGCTCAGCCTGAGATGGTTAGCGTTCAGGTGAACGAAGAGTTCGTAGAGCGCGAGGAGTTCGAAACCCTTCAGCTCAACGAAGGTGACAGCATCGACTTCCTCTACTTCATGGGCGGCGGCTGCTAATATAAATGAAAAATGAACAATGAATAACGAGAAATAACTGCCGCTTACAAGCGCTTCTGCCCAGTTCCCAGCAGTATGTCTGCTGAGAAATAACTGCCGCCTACAAGTGCTTCTGCCCAGTTCCCAGCAGTGCTTCTGCCCAGTTCCCAGCAGTGCTTCTGCCCAGTTCCCAGCAGTATGTCTGCTGGGCATACCCAGGAAAAAGCCTTGCATCTTTTCTTCAATTTGAAAAGCGTAACCAGTATTTCTCATTCTTCATTTAATAATTTTATAATTTAACTCATTATGTTCGATTTCACAGAAGAAGAACTCAACAGATACAGCCGACACATCCTATTGCAGGACGTAGGCGTGGAAGGACAGGAAAAGATCCGCAACGCCAAG
>CACYXI010000058.1 GCA_902778265.1 uncultured Bacteroidales bacterium
GAGACGCATATCGCCCTTGCGACGGAGTGTGTCGTGGAATGCGAATGCACATGGCAGATTGTGATGAGTATGACCGCCAGTAGCGAGCTTGAGATAGTCACGGAGAAGTGGCTTGTAGTCAGGATGTGCACAGTTCTCGATGATGAGGTTAGCACGCTCCAATGGACTCTTACCACGAAGATCGGCAACACCCTGCTCTGTAACGATTACGTTCACATCGTGCTCTGAGTGATCCTGATGGCTTACGAATGGTACGATAGAAGAGATGATACCGTCCTTTGCAACAGAAGAGCAAGTGAAGATAGAGATATAGGCGTTGCGCTCGAAGTCGCCAGAACCGCCAATACCGTTCATCATCTTTGTACCAGAGATATGTGTTGAGTTAGCATTACCATAGATATCAACCTCGATAGCTGTGTTGATAGCGATGACACCAAGACGACGGATAACCTCAGGAGCGTTACTGATCTCTGACTGACGGAGTGTGAGACGATCCTTGAGCATATCTATATTGTCATAGATCTGCATCAGACAGTCGTTGCTCACAGTGAGTGAACAGGTAGAAGCATCCTTTACACGACCAGTAAGCATCATGTCAACGATAGCATCCTGAAGTACCTCTGTGTAGATATTGAAATCAGGAATGTTCTGATCCTTAGAGAGAGCACCGAGGATAGCGTTAGCTGTTGTACCTACACCACTCTGGAGTGGAAGGAATGAAGATGGGATAACGCCACGCTTCATGTCGTTGAGAAGGAACTGAGCCACGTTAGCACCAATCTGGTCGGTGATAGGATCAGAGCCCTTGAATGCACGAGCCTCATCAGGTATGTTGCACTCAACAACACCTACTACCTTTGACTTTGGAATCTCTACGTATGGCTTACCGATACGGTCGCTTGGCTTTGTGATAGGAATAGGCAGACGGAAAGGAGCATCGAGAGGCTCATATACGTCCTGGATAAGACCTGTCTTATCGCTATGGAAAGAGTTAAGCTCAAGGATTACCTTGTCAGCAATACGTGCTACGGTTGGAGAGATACCACCGGCAGCAGTAAGTGAAACGTGATAGTTGTCGCCTACCTCCTCTATCTTTGAAACCTCAAGGATAGCCCACTGGAGCTTGCCATAGAAGCCATAGCGGAGATCCTGTGCCATGTGAGAAAGGTGGAGGTCGTTGTATGCAATCTGATTCTGGTTTACGGCCTTACGGAATGAAGCATTGGTAGTGTAAGGCGCACGGAACTTGATAGCGTTAGCCTCGGAGAGAACGCCGTCAGTTGACTGACCAGTACTTGCACCAGTGAAGAGATTAATCTGGAACTCGTTACCCTTAGCATGTTCTGCTTCTGCAATCTTTGCAAGTTCACGTGTAACAGCCTTAGGAGCACCAGCAGGTGTAAATCCGCTAAGACCGAGTGAATCACCATTCTTGATAAGTGCTGCAGCCTCTGCAGCAGTAATTGTAGTGTACATTGAGATTATATTATTATGTTATACCTTCCAAGTTGTTGGGTGATAGGTGGTGCGTGTTGGTGTATAGTGTCATCGTTACAAACCGCCAACACCTAACACCCAACACCCATTAGCCATTTCGCGAGTGCTTCTTCGCACGAAGCAAAAAGTGCGTGTCTGCCCAAAGGCAGGTGCACGGTCTTTGATTTTGCGAGTGCAAAGTTACATATTTTTTGCGAATTAATGACATAAAAAAAGAAGAAATTACACATTTGAGCGTAAAATGTGCAATTTCTTCCTGGTTGTTGGGTGTTAGGTGATAGGTGTTGGTGGTTTGTAGGTACAAACAATCTACTATACACCATCACCTAACACCCAACACCTATCATCTAATACGTGCTCCTGAAACGGTGAACGTTCCATTTGCAGTCTCTATTACGAGACGACCATTCACGAAGTACTTACGAACTTTCTGAGTACGATCAACAACAGGTGTTTCAAAGTCCTTGATGCCTGTCTCTCCTGCATCGCCGTAGGTTACATCGAGGATAAAGCCCAACTGCTCACCGCCATTAGTAAATGTGAAGCTTGGCTTACCACCAATACTGTACTCCTGCACGTTTGGCGTGCTGCACAGTTTCTTGCTCCTGTCATCAACCTCTGTGATTATAGCGGTACCATCAAAAGGAGTGAAGGTAGCCTTGTTGTCTGTGTCAATCTCCATTGTACCATACTCCGTACCATTGACCTCAAACCAGAAGCTGACACGCTCGCCAGTACCATGCTTATAGCTTATAATCTTAACGCTGCTGATAGTCTTGCCTTCTGGAGCAAAGAATGTGTTCTGTGCACCATTAGAGAGCTTTACACTCTTGTAGTTAACGCCATTATATACGATATCACTTGCAGCACCGTATGACTTTGATTCATTGCCTGTAATCTGAACCTTTGCACCGTCAAGATAGTGAATAGCATTGCCTGACTCGGTGAAATAATATATCTGTGAAGCTATCTTACCAATCGTTGGATAGTACTCCTCAAATGTCTCTTCTGCATTCTCGCGCTCTGCCTTCATAATATCCTCTACGAGAGAATTGGCATACACCTCAATATTGGTGTAGTATTTCTTCTCGTCAAGGTCATAGTCGTTGGCATTGGCACGCTGAGGATCAAGACCATGCTTTATCTCAAAATCGTCTGGCATACCATCACGGTCAGTATCTACGATCTTATCGCCTTTCAGATCCTTCCAAACGATGAGCGGACTTGTATAGTCGATAATATCGCCTGTACCATTATTGGCATCATCTGCAACACGTGTATCAACCTCATCACGAGAGAGCGAAGCACCTGCATATTTCAGAACCTTGTCAAAGGCATTTTCGGCCTTTTGCTGACTGATGGTATTATATTGGAATGCTTCTTCCGTAGTGGTGAACTTAGAAGCAGACACATACTTCGCTTTCCACTCATCGTATGTGATAGGAGAGTTATTATCCATTCTGATAGCAGCAGAGCATGTGTTATCATTGGTAACGGATGCAGAGCCATGCATATAGTTGTCTTTGATATAGAACTTGCCTGGAACATCTGGCGAAGTACAGTTACCGCAGTTGGTCGTAGGGTTAAGCAGACGAGTTGCAGCCGACTTTGCCGTACCAGGGCCTGGCTTGTAGTAGTTGGCTATCATGTTAAACTGCTTTGAAGCCTTCCCCGCATTGTTCTCACCGCCGTATGTAGAGTTACTGCCCCAGTTGTAGATCACGTTGTTAACATAATCAACAGGACCTGAAAGTTCTGATACATAGCCATGGTCGAAACGAATCATACGTGAATCGTTGTGAGCAAGGAGGTTATGATGGAAACTTGCATTCTGACCTCCCCAGATACCGCCAAAGCCATGAGTACCGCTCTTGAACGAATTAGTCTTCAGACTCTCGGAGAGAATACACCACTGAAGAGTGAAGTCCTTGTTGCCATAGAACGAACCCACCTCATCGGTACACCACGACATAGAGCAATGATCGATAATGATATTCTTCTGCATAGCATCGTCATGATGTGCAGATGACATCGCATCATCGTCACCTCCATAGTTGCCAAGTCGGCAACGAATGAAGCGGATGATGACGTTGCTCGCATTGATAGAGAGGTTATAGCCCTTTAGGCAGATACCCTCCCCTGGAGCAGTCTGACCAAGAATAGACAGATCACCCTTTGAAATCTTCAGCGGAGCCTTGAGTTCAATATTACCAGCCACATCGAAGACGATAGTCCTTGCTCCCGACTTCTTTGACAGATAATAGCGTAGCATACCCTCTGTCGGGTTCTCGGCATCATCCTCAAGGGATGTTACATGATACACATCACCACCACGTCCACCTGTGGTGAAGCGTCCATAGCCTTCAGCACCAGGAAATGCAGGTGCAGAGGCAAACTGAGCATCGGCTGTGGTACAAGCCAACAAGCCGCACAGAACTAAAGAAGCAATCTGTTTCATAATATTAAGAAATAAGCAATTACTAATTACAAATTACGAATTACCTGATTACAAAGTAACTAAGTAATTTGTAATTAGTAATTATTTGTTTTACTCCTCTTCCTCAGCACCAACCTCGAAGAAGTATTCATCATTCTTGCAATAGTTGAGCCAATGTGAGTCACCCTTGGCAGGATTGTTTGAGCAAGCCTTGATACGCATCTGGTACATATAGTTACCAAACTTATAAGGAATTACGTAGGTGTTGCCTGTAATACTTTTATCTTCACCAAACACCCTACTATCCTTCATCACACCTGTCTCGATATCATCCTTGAACAACTTACCGTCAGTACAGATCTCCACGATGTAATAGGACACATCCTCACTCGAAGAGAAAGTAATAACAACGGAGTCTGCCTTTGAGGCATCAACCTCAAGGGTGGTTGGCGTGAAGAGACGATCATGCGACTTATCTACCGCCCAATCGTTCTCATCGGTGCATGAAGTCATTGCAAAGCCAGTTACAAGAGCTATAACGGCAAGCACGAGATATTTTATATTCTTCATTGTCTCAGAGTTTTTTGTGGATTAATAACCGTATGAATTCTGTAACGTACCATTGGTTGCAGAGAGAGTGATAGCACCAATAGGGAAGATATAGCGGTTTCTTACCGATCCGTTAGTCTGGCTGTTGAACAGAGTGGTAGCCCTATACTCAGCGGCCTCGCCAATCTTGCTCCAAGGATTAAGACCATCGCAGATACTTGGAAGGTTGTTCTTCAGGTTGGTATCGCTCTGACCATTATCACCGTGCGCAAACCATTTCTGATCCATAGTATCATACTTGGTAGCCCTTACCTCACCATCATAGACAGGATATACATCAGTACCAAACCAGCAGAAGCTCTTAGGATCAGCCTCAAGGAGTTCGTACTTACCTGCAGCATCAAGCTTTGTTGTTTTGAAGCGATAGAAGAACTGACGTGGATAGCCACCCTGTGAAGGCTGGAGCTTAACACCATCAAGGAATGCTTTCTTAGCCTCTACAATCTTGTGTGAGAGCTGTCCCCAACGGATAAGGTCAAACTTACGGATGCCCTCACCTGCAAACTCCCAGGCATTCTCTGCATAGAGTGCCTCCATGAAGTTCTCGTTTGCCAGATTGTCAATGAATGCCTTACCAGCGTCCTTGTCGTCATAGGCACGGGTATGAACCTCCTCAAGAGCAGCAAGGGCAGTCGGACCACCATTTACTGAATGACCTGCACCACCAAGCTTATAGCAAGCCTCTGCATAGTAGAGAAGAATCTGTGAATAGCGCATACGCACTACGTTGATACCAGTAACCCACTTTGCATCACCTGATTTCCTTGCTACGTTCTGAAGATCCTTATTGAACCAGAGTGGATTCCACTTACCGCAATAGAACTGGAAAGGACCGGTACATTGCTTATCATCATAGAAGAGTGACTCCGTATGTGTCTGGTTGTAATACTTGAAACCTGTTGCCTGCTTCATCTGGAAGAGAGCAAAGGTCACGTCACGACGCTTGTCAACAGTCTTATAGCTTGAAACCGTCTCGCCTGTGTTGCCAGTGTTATCGAATGTCTGGAAGAACTGACCTGTAAGCTTCAGCTTACCAGAAGAGTTACCCTTACTTCCGAAGAAATCACTCGCACCATTGATACGCTTACCGATGGTATAACCAAGCTCACCCGTCACGCCAATACCATTAGCAATCTCAAAGAGATTCTCCTGATATTTCTTGTCGAGATTGAGCTGATTGATCTGATACCACTCATCCTCGAATGATGGATTCAGCTTATGCTTACCACTCGTGATAACGGCAGCAGTAGCGGTAGCGGCAATCTTATAATACTTGTCACGGTCTGCCTTAGCCGGACGCTGCGTAGGATATGTTGCATCGCAGTAATCCTTGAGCGTTACATCCTCAACACCAAGATTCTCGTAACCAGCCTTGCTTGCCTCGCGAATAGAAAAACCTGCACGTGTGAGTGCCGTCTGAGCAAGAAGTCCATAGGCATAGCCCTTTGTCACGCGCTCTGTTGTAGCACCCTTCTCTCCAGCCCAAGGAAGCAGTTCGATAGCCTTTTGTAAATCCTCGATACAAGCATCCTGAATCACGTCACGATCAGTCTTGCCCCTGTACATATTCTCAGAATCAGGATCTGTATCTGTAACGTATGGCACATCGCCCCAGAGACGAGTGAGATCAAGGTAGCACATGGCACGGATAGTAAGAGCCTCACCAAGATGACATCTCATTTCCTCATCATTAGCAAGCTCACTACCATTAACACCCTCTATAACGAGGTTACAATAGTTGATGATAGAGTAAAAACCATTCCATGCAGTATTGAGCACCGTCCACGCAGTACTGAAGTTATAGTTCATGTTACCACGCTCACTGGTAGTATTAAGTGACTCGGTTGACAATCCGTCAATCAACTCACAGTCTGTACCAGCACCGAAGTATATTGGCATATATGTGCCGTAGGTTGGCTCCGTAAGCATTCCATAGAGCTTGTTGGTGGCGAGCTGTGCCTCCTCCTTTGACGAGAACACCTCGCTATTGAGATGCTCTGACGGAGCTATCTGTTCCAGATAGTCAGAACAAGCTGTAACGCTCAGAATACCAGCGGCAAGTATAACGTTCTTAAATATATTTTTCATAACTTGTTGCTTATTATAGATAATGTATTTACTGTCCTATCAGGATACTATATTAGAATGACACGTTCACACCGAATACTACAGAACGGCTCTTTGGATAAGAAGCATAATCTACACCTGGGCACATCTGGTTCTTCTTAGATGATGTATCTACTTCTGGGTCATTACCTGTATATTTTGTCCAGCAATAGAGATTATATCCCGTAACGTAGAAACGTACTGCGCTGAGGAAACACTTTTTTAGAACATTCTTTGAGAGTGAGTAGCCCAATGTCACCTGCTGCAAACGAAGGAATGAAGCATCCTCCACAGCATAGTCTGTCAACTGCATTGCAGTAGCAGCACATGGGTTCCAGTACTCTGCATTGGCATTGATCTCGTTGAGACGCTTAGCAAGTCCGTCCTCTGTCTTATAGTATGCAATGGTAGAGTTATGAGGACGACCAAGGTTCATACCAGTCTCTGGGTCAATCCAAGTATAACGGTTGCCAACAGAAAAGTCTTCGTTCAGGTTATACTTCTTTGCTGAATCCCTGTAATATGAGAGGGCGAGCTTTGTACCGTTCACGATCTTGTTGTTGAGCGAGAAATTACAGAATACGTTAAAGTCAAAGTTCTTGAGGAACGAACCGTTGAAGCCGAAACCACCAGTTACTGGAGCAATGGTATTGCCGAGCTTCTGCTTCTTTACAGAACCATCCTCATTTGTCTCAACTTTTGGGCATCCAGGATAGAGAGTACCACCAAAGATTGTGTAGCTCTTATTTACACCGTTAGCCGATGGATCAGCAGTCTCACCTGTCTCCTTATTGATAACAGGCAGCCACTTACCATTCACATGACGGAGATCACCTGCATGGTTATCTGGTGTCCAGCAAGTGTAGTAGCCATTCATCTTATAGCCCCAGATCTCACCAAGCGAACCACCTTCAACAACTCTGAAGTCCTCATATACTGATGCAGCACCCCAGTTAGAGCTTGCCCACTCAGTCTTTGTGTTGAGCTTGTCGATAGTGTTCTTGTTGTAAGCAATGTTGCCAGAGAAGCTAAGGGTGAAATTCTTTGCATCCACGATTGTAGCCATAAGCTGAAGCTCAACACCCTTGTTAGATGTCTGACCGAAATTCTGATACTGATAGTTGTAGCCTGTAGAGCCTGGAATCTCCGTTTTCATAAGAAGATCCTTCGTAGTGTTCCAGTAGGCATCGATGCTACCTGTGATACGGCCTTTGAGGAAACCGAAGTCAAGACCAACGTTACGTGTAATGGTTGTCTCCCATTTCAGGTTCGAATTGTTCTTCGTATCCTCAATCTCCATCATCTCGCTACGATTACCATCAAACCAAGGGTACTTTGAACCAGACTCAGCCATTGTCCATGCAGTATATTGTATGCCTGATGGAATACGGTTGTTACCTGCCGTACCGAATGACACACGGAGCTTCAGGTTAGAGATAGCCTTTGAATCCTTCAGGAACTTCTCTTCTGAGATACGCCATGCAAGGGCTGCTGATGGGAAGTAGCCCCACTTGTTGTTCTCGCCAAAGAGACTTGAACCATCGGCACGCATTGTGAATGTTGCCAGATACTTGTCTGCAATAGTATAGTTAATTCTTCCGAAGAAAGAGAGCAGATTCTCCTTTGCTGCTATACCCTTAATACTGCTATAATGAGTGCTACCTCTGGTATAGTCGTTCTTGATATCATCAAAGCCCAATCCGCTTGGGAAGGCTACATATACATCGCTGTATCTCTTCAGACGTGAGCTCTTGTTTTCCTCACCAACAAGAATTGTGAGGGCATCACGACCACCATGTAGCTTGCGGTCATCATAGGTAACGGTATTTGAGTTTGACCACGTCCATGTCTTATCACTCTCATCCAATACCTGTGGCTGACCATTACTGCCGTACTTTGAGTTTGATACGGCATCACCAAGCCAAATCTGGTCGGTATCGCCATTCTTCACACCATATTGCCATTGCGTACGAAGGGTGAGCTTCGTCATAGGCTTCCATGAAAGACCTGCACTATAGCTCTGGTTCAGAGTCTTCTTTACCTTATCGGTAGCCACAAGACGCTCGTATGGATTCTTCACCTTACTGAGGTCTGCGTCATCATCACCAGTAGCAATCTCGGTTACGGGACGGAAACGTGTTGAGTTAGCCACGATAGAGTTTGAGGCATTAGTCTCGTTGGTATCAGCACCACCGCTCAAACCCTCAAGCTTGGTATGAGAGATACGGGCATTGATATCAAAGATGACATTCTTAGTGATATCATACGTCAACTTACCATTGATGTTATTCTTCACATAGCCAGAACCATACATAATGCTATTCTCGCTATTGTTTGCGTATGCAAGGCTATATGCCAGTTTCTTTGTACTGCCAGCGAGATTCACATTGTACATCTGCTGATTTCCGTTACGACCAAAGATCTTATCCTGGAAATCATTACCCTCACGAGATTTCCAGATATCAAGATCCTTGAAACCTCCGTAAGCTGATACGTAGTCACCCTTCTGCGTGCCAGACTCAAGCTCATACTGATAATATGCGAAATCGTATGGGCTCATCACCTTGTTGTGCTTAGTAGCCTTCTTGAAGCCCCAACTTGCACCAAGGTCAATCTTAAACTTGTTAGAACCAGTCTTAGCACTCTTTGTAGTAATGATGATGACACCATTAGCACCACGAGCACCATAGATAGCAGTAGAAGAAGCATCCTTCAGCACGTCGATAGACTCAATTTCAGTAGGAGCTATATCGCTGATTGATGCAACCTCAAAACCGTCAACAATATATAGAGGTGAGTTATCCTGTGATAGTGAACCACCACCACGTACACGAATCTTGATGTCCGCGTCAGGCGAACCCTCGGTCGTCACGACATTTACACCCGCCATCTTACCAGTGAGAGCCTCAGAAGCACTTGTAACAGGAATATCCTTGAGCTGCTTTGAATTGATGTTGGCAACAGCACCCGTCAGATCTCTCTTCCTGACTGTCTGATAACCAATAACGACAACATCATCAAGAGTAGCATTGTTTTTCATTACAACACTAATCACAGAATCCTTTTTTACATCCACGGTAAGATCTTCCATACCAACGTATGTAAGAATCAGTTTTTTGCTTTTGCCAGTCAATGAGATAGTGAAGTTACCGTCAACATCAGTCACAGTACCGTTCTTGGTACCTTGCTCCATAACGGTAGCTCCAATGACACCTTCTCCGGTCTCATCCTTGACATTGCCGCGAACAGTCTGCGCCTGTACGGAAGCACAGAAGCATAACAATAATGCTAAAAGCGCGTAGCGTACTTTTTCAATCTTTTCAGACATAGATTTTCGTGTTAGTTTTGATTATTATTTTGTTTTATTCCGTTCTTCTCAACTCCCAGGCATTTTCATAGTTGCCGAGATACAAAGATTTTCTTTGCAAAAGTAACAATTAAATTTGGAAAAACCAAAAAAAATCTTAAAATTTCGCAAATTATATTGCAATCACAAAAAAAGTAGATGTTTTTGCATAATTCGAAGACGTTGAAACGCTTAGTTTCCCCTCTTCTACGATAAAATGAACTAAGTATCAGAAATAAAGAAAAGGATGTATATGATTTATCTCTAAACTGGCACAGTAAGGGGGGGATTGGCGAAAAAAAGAAATGATTTTGATTATCCGCATATGCCCGACAGCGCCCCAAAGGGGCAATGAGCACATAGCCCAGGGCAACGCCCTGTGGTAAATTGGAGCGGATAACTAACGCCCTGCAAGGGCAAAAGCTCCAATATAATAATGCTTTTGCCCATTCAGGGCGAAATTCCCGACCTACATACACCTAGGGCGACGCCCTAGGCTATGAACTTACTGGGCTTTCAGCCCGCCTATCTCGGAATTGCAGATTATCATTTTCCATGATTTTCAAATTACCAGGTTGAATACTTATCAAAAAAAGGGTCAGCATTTAGCCGACCCTTATACTTGTATGATGTAAAAATCAGATTACTTAACCTGAGCACCAGCAACAGAGAACTGCTTGCCGTCCTTCTCTATAACGAGACGACCGTTAACAAGAGCCTTCTTAACTGCCTTCTTTGCAACACTTGCAGCAGCAATACCGCTGATACCTGCAGTCTCACCCTTAGAGAATGTAACAGCGCCAACCTCAGTCGCGCCCTTAACAAACAAGAAACCATTAGCAGTTACCTTTGATCCACAAGCGTTTACATAGTACTCCTTAGCCTCTGCATATACAGGGAAAGCAATTACACCAAGAGCGTTACCTTTTACCTTTTCATCACCACAATTATTCCATACTGTGCACTTCTTAGTCTCTGGAACATTATCATTTGCCAAAGACACAGATTCAATGCTTTGGATTTCTGTGCAACGATCAGCCTCAAGATACTTTGTGCCATCATCATAACCAGTACCAACAACATAGTAGCCAGCCTCGTTTCCAGGAAGTTTGTAACCAACAACCTTACCATCATTAGCCTGAGCAGCTATCAAAGTATAAGCAACAGGACTTGCTGCATCTTCATTGAGAACATTACCCTCCCATACATAGTAGTTCTTGTTACCAGTTAACTTAGCAAACACATAGAGGATACCATCAGCCTTAACATCAAAACGGAATACAGCACCAGACTTCTGACCACCCTTAAGAAGAGAGTTGTCCTTAGGATTTGCCTGTCCCTGAAGTCCCATTGGCATCTCATAATCTACGCCATCAATAGTGATCTTGTTAACTGCATCAGTCTCACCCCAGAGAGAAGATCTAATGTAGGTATCATCGAAGGCTGCCTTCATTGTTACATTCTCTGAAGTACACAATTCTGTACCAGCATTTACACTTTCTGCTGCCTCTTTGTTCACAGCTGCATCTGATACAACATTAAGATTGACAAAGCCTGTCTCTGTCTGAGCATTTGCTACGAAAGCGAATGTAGCCATAGCTACGAGAGTAAAAAATTTCTTCATAGAGTTTTGTTTTTATTGTTAGTATTATATTTTTTGAAAATACGCTTTAGGTAATTCACCATATCGTTGCAAAGATAGGAATATTTTCCGAAATATCCAAATTATTTCGCTAAAAAGCCAACTTTTTTAACGATTTTCTAACAAAAAGTGTGGGATATGCCTCGAAAACATATCCCACGCTCAAACAATAGATTAAGTGTCTAAATTACAACTATTTACTATTTCCGCCCCTTAAATTGGTAGAATTTAGTGACAGATGTTCGACCTGATTTTATTGTCTTAGAAAACTTAAGATTCATAATACCGGAAACGATCTCTGCATTGATTGTTGCAGCAAGTGTTCCATTCTTGACTGTGCTGAAAACCTTCAAGTCATCATTGCTCCATGCTATATTTGCTGTTGTCTCTCCAGAGGCAGTTGCCACTTCGCTACAAACAGTAGTAACATTGACAATATATGATGAGGAACCAGCAGCAAGAGTAACCGAGCCATCGAAAGTACCTTCGCTTGTCTCACCATCTTCGCCAAAGACCTCCCATGTACCGTTATAGGTACCGGCTGCTGTTGCCTCTGGAAGGGTTGAGTGAGTGCCGCGATTCCAATCGATATCGTCGTCACCACAAGATGTGACTACGGTACACATTGCCAAAAGGGCAAACAAGGAATATAATATCTTTTTCATTGTTAATGCGATTTAATCGTTTTACGTTTAATAGCCAGGGTTCTGATCAGCTACGGTCATACCTGTATTGTTCTCAATCTCATTCTGAGGGATTGGACGATACCAGCGAATCTCACCACTTGGGCTTGACATATCTGCAACGGTATTTACATTGCGGTTGAATGCGAGACAATAGCGAACCAACTGCTTTGTACGGCGGAGATCCTCCCAACGTGAATGCTCTGCATAAAGCTCGCGAGCACGCTCATCAAGGAGAAGGTCAAGCTCGGTTGTGTTGCCGAAGGCTGCTGTTACGGTATATTGAGGATCATACTCACTTACAGACTGAAGAGAAGCGAGTCCGGCACGATTACGAACCTTATTGATATTCTCCCAATAGCCAGAAGTGTTGCCTGCCATGAGGTTAGCCTCTGCTGCCGTGAGAATCATGTCGGTTGCGTGGAATATAACGATGTCGCGGAAACTTGAAGTCCTCGTAGCATAGACAGATGTTGGATCGTCAAACTTCTTTACGCACACACCATTTGCAGTCTGAGTATTGAATGCAGAAAGCTCTACATTACTCTTCTTTACTGTACCATTTGCCACAGTATAGAGAACGATGCCATCTGGATTGAGGATAGCGCCACGGAATGTAACAGCAATACCAGAATTGATATTCTCAAACTGTGCCTTGTGAGCCTCTACGATAGAATCTGCCTCTGCCTCATCTGTATAGTATGGGAACCAGAGTTCTGCTACCTTATGACCCTTCTCTATTGAAGCGCCGTTATAGTATGACATATAGCCATCCTCCCAAGTATCGCCACAGAACCATGTAGTCATGAAAGTACCCTCGTAACGAGTATCACCCTTCTCGAAGAGCTTCATACTCTTCTCTGACTGCTGAAGCTGTGAGTTCACATACTTGAGGTTTGCCTTTGAGTCACCTGTTGGATAGCCTCCATAAGTGTACATACGGCTGTTTCCACCTTCTGAAGCATCGCCAGGATAACCGTTGCGCTCATACTTTACCGACCAGATTTCTTCCTGATTCTTTGCCTCGTTGGCAGGAAGCCACTTGTCGTTGAAGTTTTCATAAAGAGTAATGCCAGAGATTGACTTCTCTGCCCATGATGCGGCCTCTGAGAAATAGCTTGTACCAGAAATGCTGTATGTACCTTTCTGGGCATCACCCAGAGTAGTGTTGAGATCCCAACCAGCAGCAAGGTTTATCTTAGCAAGAAGAGCCGCAATAGCCTGCTTGCTTACATGACCGTCGTGCTCAGACTGAGCCGCAAGCGAAGAGTTGTTGTAGAGATCTGTCAAGTCAGAGATAAGAGAAGGATAGATCTCCGCAATCTGTGTACGTGGATATTCACGATTGGCATTGTCGATGTATGTAGTAACGTAAGGCACATTGCCGAAATGTTGTGTCAGCAGATAGTAGCCATAAGCACGAAGGAAACGAGCCTCGTAAGCCTCTGTAGATGTTGCCGCAGCATACTTGATTACACCATTGGCATAGTTGATGAGACCATAACAGTTAACGTACATACTCTGCACCACGCTATTATCTGAAGACAGGTTGTACTGACCGAAATCACCGTCGTTCATACCACGGGTATTCATATATAGGTCGGTACCCTGATTGTAGATATCTTCCTGATCAGCAATAGGCTGCAAGGCAGCAAAGGCAGAGTAGAGCAATGTCTGAGGCTTTTTGGCAAAGAAGTCCTCGGCTGTATTACCGCCGGCACTTTTGTTCTCAGCCTCAAGGAAGTCGCTACAGCTCGTGAGAGCCGTACCTGCCATCATTGCAGCAATAGCTGAAATATATAATGTCTTTTTCATTTCTTCCTAATGTTTTTTAAAAGGTTTATAGGTTTTACGGTTCTTAGGTTTTTAGGTTGGTATGCGTATTAGCGATGCAGACCTCTAACCTTATAACCTCATAACCTATGAAGTTAAGCTTGCGAAACTTCACTTAGAACTTAATGTTTGCACCAATCTGATAAGTGATAGTGCTTGGACCATCCTTCTTCAAAGAAGCCACATTTGCCCATTCTGGATCGAAGCCCTTGTAGTTGGTAAATACGAATGGGTTGGTAACTGTGAAGTAGAGACGAAGGTGTGTACAGCCAGCAGGCTTGAGCCACTCCTTAGGGAATGTGTAGCCGAGGGTGATGTTCTTGATCTTTGCAAAAGATGTCTTGGTTATACACTTTGTCTCGTCCCAGTATGACTTGGCATTACCTACACCATTTGAGTTACCGTTGTTAGGGAAAGGATATTCACCATAGTGAGTAGTTTCCTGATACTTAGGATTGATGTATTCACCAGTTGCGCTGATACCGTCACAATCGATAAGAGTACCTGCTGGGATGTAGTAGTCAACATTGAGCTTCTGGCGACCACGGTCTGCCCAGTTGATATACTCGCTATAGAACTGAGAATAGCAGTACTGACCAACCTTTGCATAGAGATTTGCAGAGAAGTCCCAGTTCTTGTATGAAACATTAGCTGAGATAGAGCCTGTGAACTTAGGATCACCAGAATAGAAACCACGGTCGTTAGCAGTATCAAACTTACCGTCACCATTCATATCGCGAATGATAGGCTGACCTTCGAGCCATCCGTATGTAGCATAGTAATAGTCAGACTCCTTAACCTGCTGACCAGGAGTGAAGCCCTTGTCCCTCGCAATCTGATGATCAGGAACGGTCATCATCCTGTCTGACACGATACCATCCTGAACATAGCCCCAGATAACATTTACGCCACTACCAATGAAGATAGAGTTTGTAACACCATTCGTCACACGATCACCAGTACCGTTGATTTCAAGCACCTCGTTCTTGTTGTGTGAGATATTTCCTGTAAGAGACACCTTCCAGTCCTTATTGTCAACGATAACACCTGTAACAGATGCCTCAATACCTACGTTGCGAACAGAACCGATATTTGTTGTAAGCTTTATATTTTCGCCTTTTGAGTTTACACCAGCCTCAAGAGGGAGCTGCACTTCATAAAGAAGGTCTTCAGATTTCTTGTTATACCAGTCGATAGTACCAGAAATACGATTCTTCAGGAATGCGAAATCAAGACCAATATTGAACTCATGAGAGGTTTCCCACTTCAAACCTGCATTTACGATAGATGTGGAATAACCATTATAGTACTTACCGCCAATAGCATAGCTTGAAGCACGCTCTGGAACAGCCATTGTAGAATAAGAGCCAATACCGTCACAGTTACCTGTCACGCCGTATGCAACACGAAGTTTCAGGTTGTTGAGCCATTCTATATTCTTCATGAAGTCCTCTTCTGTAACGCGCCATGCAAGAGCGAATGAAGGGAATGTACCCCATTTATTGCCCTTAGTGAACTTAGAAGAACCATCGGCACGCATAGTAGCCGTGATGAGATAACGATCCATCAGACTATAGTTTGCACGAAGAGCGTATGAAAGCATTTTCTCCTCCTCATACAAGGTATAAGACTCATCTTTGTTGAAGTTCGCATTCTGCTGCATTGCCCACCAGTCAGAGCCAGGAAGTTCTGTATTGGTAGCTTCCCAGTAAGACTTCTCTCTCTGGAGGTAGTTCACAGAATAGAGTCCCATCAAACTTACGCTATGAATATCAGCGAATGTCTTATTCCAGTTGATTATATTATCCCAAGTATAGGTAAACTTCTTGAATGTCTGGAACGCACCTGTTGACCAAGTTCCATCTTCTGTAATTTCAGTATTGTTAAAGGTGTAGCCTGGGTTAGAATCATCCTCATAACCCTCAAAATAGCCCTGACGTGAAGAAAGAAGACTTGGAGAGAAAGTTGTCTTAAAGTTAAGTCCCTTCATAAAGTCGAGCTGAAGGTAGATGTTACCAAGCACACGCCATGACTCACGCTCTTTCTTAGAGTTCTGCATGAGCTTTAGCGGACTAACCTGATCTGAGAACTGGTTATTGTCAGTACCAAGGGTTTCCTTGTTTCCTGGTTTCAGTACGAGATTGCCATTTGCATCGTATGGAGTCATGTATGGATTCATACGGTAAGCTTGCTGTACGGCAACATCGTCTGCGTATGAGTTATCAACATGGCTAATGTTGGCATTAAAACCGAGGCTTACAAGATTACTTACCTTTGCATCCAAGCTACCCTTGAAGTTGATACGGCTCTGCTCATCTTTTTCATAGATACCCTTCTCATTGGTGTAGCCGAGACCTACATGATAGTTGACTTTTTCTGATGATCCCTTTACAGCAAGGTAGTGGTTCTGCTGCTCTCCGGTACGTGTAACAAGGCTTGGCCAGTCGTATGTGGTGCCTGAAGCAAGCATCTGCTTCATGATGAATGGTGAGTTTACGTCAGATGAGGATGTCTGGAGAAGACACTGGCCAAATACGGCAGAATCAGCCATACCGTATGTTGGAGAAGCAGGATTTGCCTGTGCTGAAGGATTAGAGATTGAAGGTGAGAGGAATTTCAGGAAACGGAAGTTGTAGAACTCCTGACCGCTCATAAACTCTGGCATACGAGCTGTTTTTGTCCAACCATAGTAACCGTCGTATGTAATAGTAGCCTTTTCACTCTTCTTTCCACTTGAAGCACCCTTTGTTGTCACCATTACGACACCAGCAGTAGCACGCGAACCGTAGATAGCTGTAGATGATGCGTCTTTCAACACGTCAACACGCTCAATATCCTGTGGGTTGAGCCAGTCGATACCATCACACATGACACCGTCAACTACATAAAGTGGAGCTGTGCCACCATTGATAGAAGACTTACCACGAATCTCGATATTGAAGCCCTCACCCACACGACCAGAGGATGGAGTGATATTTACACCAGGGGTTGAGCCTTGAAGACCCTCCAGAACTGATGCGGCACCCTTGGCATTAAGTTGCTCTGTACCTACAGAAGCCACGGAACCTGTGAGGTCGCTCTTCTTTACTGTACCATAACCTACTACAACGAGGTCGTTTAGGGTAGTAGCGTCATCCTCAAGCACAACGTTGATTGATGACTGACCAGACACATCAACAGTCTTTGACTTCATACCGACGTATGAAATCAGCAACTTATGACTCTTGCCCTGTAGCTTAATCGTGAAGTTACCGTCCATATCAGTCACGGTACCATTCTTAGTACCCTGCTCCATGATGGTAGCGCCTATAACGCCCTCACCAAGACCGTCCTTCACGTTTCCGCTAACAGTCTGCGCCTGTACAGCCGCACATATAAATAGCAGCATGGCAACGAGCGCATAGCGAACGTTTTTGATTTTCTCAGACATAGATTTTCTGTTTGTTAGTTATTGAATGTTAATGATTTACGATTACAAAGATAAATAGGTTCCCATAGCAGTTATCACTATGTCTTGGGTGACTCCGTGCTATCGCGAAAAGACTCACAAGAGCCCACATTTCGCAAATTAGGGGCAAAGATAGTTTTTTTTTATATTATTATCGTTTTTTTTAAGTTAAACTAAGTTAATATTCGTAATTTTGTTCAACTGACATTGCAAATATGACGCTCATTATGTAAACTCATCTTTACAATTTCACGTCCTTTTAGGTCGGAAAATCCGGAATACAGCAAAAGGTACAAATAAAAATTTATCTAAAAACATACACACACTACTAAGGGATTAAACGCAAAGACGCAGAGTCGCAAAGTTTTTAAAGGTCTCAGCATCTTTGTGCCTCTGCGTTCCAATTTTAATTTTCTGGTCATTGTCGCTAATTTTCTTGAAAGCCTACAAGCACCGGAGGGGCGTGCTTTTCGTGGGGGAATCCCTCAAATTTGCGTCCGTTCTACCAAGGCTCTTCCTTCGTTCTTCCTCCGTACCAAAGTCGGTGCAAAGTCGGTGCAAAGTCGGTGGAGAAGGGGAGGATCATCGAGTTTGGTACGGAGGAAGAGCGAACTTTCAAACGCAAAGACGCAGAGCCACAAAGTTTTTCAAAATGATTCTCTGTGTCTCCGCGTCTTTGCGTTTGAGAAAAATATAATTTTCAGGAAAGCCGACAAGTACCGAAGGGACAATTATATCGAAAGTTATCAACAACCGAGGGAAATATTTGGGGGAGGGATAGATTTTTTTGTGAATTTATTTTGCAAAATCCGAATTTTTTGTTAATTTTGCATCCGATCTGAAAGGTCTCTAAGATTTATAATGTAAAACTTGAAACTCAATCTAAACGGATAAATAGTTTATGAAGAAAATTCTACCCCTCCTTATCCTATTCATTTTCTCATTCTCCGCAATTCATGCGGAGGTTAAAGGGACTCTGTCAGATGATGGCACGTTGACAATATCAGGAAAAAACATGCCAAATTATGGACCAGACACTACTCCTTGGTATTCTCGACGTTCAGAAATCAAGAAAGTTATAATCACAGATGGTGTGACAAATATTGGAGATTGCGCTTTCTTTGAATGTAGAAATCTCACTTCGGTCACAGTACCTAACTCTGTAACGAGTATGGGAGATTGTGCATTCCAGAATTGCTCAAATCTAACCTCAGTAGAAATTCCGACCTCTGTGACGAGTATTGGAAGGTCTGCTTTCGCTGGTTGCTCAAGTCTCACTTCAATTACAATCCCTAACTCTGTAACGAGTATTGGAAATGCAGCTTTCCAAACGTGCTCAAGTCTCACCTCAATCACAATCCCTAACTCTGTGACGAGTGTTGGAGAATATACTTTCTCTAGCTGCTCAAATCTCATCTCAGTCACAATCCCTAACTCTGTAACGAATATTGGAGATAATGCTTTCATAAATTGCGAAGCTCTCACCTCAGTCACAATTCCTAACTCTGTAACGAGTATTGGAAATGAAGCTTTCGCTTATTGTTCTGCTCTCACCTCAGTTACAATTCCGAATTCTGTGATGAGTATCGGAAATTTTGCTTTTGGTAGTTGCAAAGACCTCACCTCTGTAACTTTTAGTGGAAGTACACCTCCTGAGTTTGGGAATGATGTTTTTTTGAATGTCAATGAATCCTTCACCGTATATGTTCCAGTTCATAGAGGAGAGACATACAAGAATGCATTGGCTGGCTATGGATTTTCAAATATAAAGGAATTTACATCAATATCTCTGAATGATAACAGTAATGCATATACTCGAAATTCGCAGATAGATGATGCCGATGTTTCCTATACCCGAGATTTCACTACGTACTGGGAGGCTCTGTATATTCCTTTCTCTTTGAAATACGAGGATTGGAAGGATGATTTCGAGATAGCTTATATAAATGCTGTTCACCAGTATGACACAAATGATGATGGAGATATCGACAAGACGGTATTGGAGTTTGTGAAGATTAAAAGCGGTTCTACATACCCTAATACTCCTTATATCATCAGGGCTAAGGAAAAAGGTAAGAAAACGTTATCCGCAAAGTATGTAACTTTATATGAGTCAGATGTGAATCAAATTAAATGTTCTACTACTACCCAAGAGTTCATCTTTACAGGTAATTACAAGAAAGTAAGCACAATGGATCTATTGGCGTATTATACCAATAAATACACGATGCATCTTGGTGATATCAATTATATTAATCTCATAACTGGCGTAGGGGCATATCGTTGGTATATGGAGATAAAAGACCGTGATTCTGCTTATGGCATAAATAACAATAATACGGCAAAGGAGATCTCTATCAGCGTGGTTGGTGAAGAGGCTACTGGCATAGCTAACATCCAACACAAGTCACCTGACACCCAGACCTACGACCTTAACGGCAGAAGGGTGAATGAGAATAACCTCAAGCCGGGAATATACGTTAAGAACGGAAAGAAGTTTGTAATCAAATAAAAAGCGGCCTCTCCCCCCGCCCTCCCCCGTAGGGAGGGAAGTCCGATGTTGATAACATCGGAGTATGTGTCAGCCGGAAGGCGAAAGGCAAACTTGATAACTTGAAATTTATAACTAACCCCCATTATCGAATCGGCTCCCTCCCTACGGGGGAGGGCGGGGGGAGAGGCCGAAATTTAAAATTATGAAAAAGAATATATTTCTTCTTTTGTTCGCCCTTTTCTCATTCTCCGCAATTCATGCGGAGATAGATTGGAAGCTGGAAAATGGTACGTTGACCATATCAGGAACTGGCGATATACCTGGTTCTGGAGATGCTCCTTGGTTTTCTAGAAGTTATGAAATCAAGAAAGTTATAATCAAAGATGGTGTAACGAATATTGGAAATAATGCTTTCTTTGACTATCCGGCTCTTACCTCAGTCGAAATTCCTAACTCTGTAACGAGTATTGGAGAAAGTGCTTTTTTTCAGTGTATGAGGCTCACCTCAGTAACAATTGGAAATTCTCTGACGAGAATTGGGAAACGTGCTTTCGAGAATTGCACCGCCCTCCTCTCTGTTGAATTTCCGAACTCTTTAACGAATATAGAAGAGTTTGCTTTCGAAAATTGCTTTGTTCTCACCTCTATCACGATTCCCAATTCTGTAATGAGTATTGGAAATAATGCTTTCGTTAATTGCATGAATCTCAAATCATTCACTTTTAAGGGAAGTACCCCTCCTGAACTTGCGATTAATTCCATATTTACTACTGGTATTAAAATCCCCGTATATGTTCCTGCTAATAGCATAGAGGTATATAAGAATGCATTGGGGGGCAATTATGATGTCCAGGCAAATCCGAAGCAGTTATTCCTGACTGGCAACAACTTTTATCTCCAAGATTCGCAGATTGATGGTGCTGATGTTTCCTTTACCCGAGATTTCTCTACGAACTGGGAGGCAATATATCTTCCATTCTCTCTGAAATACGAGGATTGGAAGGATGATTTCGAAGTTGCTCGTATAAATGGTATTCACCAGTATGACAAAAATGATGATGGCAGAATAGACAAAACCGAATTGGAGTTTGTAAAAATGACGGATGACGAATCTGTTATTTATCCGAACACCCCTTATCTCATCAAGGCAAAGAAAGCAGGCGAGAAGACTCTATCCGTTGAGAATACAACTGTATATAAGGCAGATGTGAATCAAATTGAATGTTCTACCACTACCGAAAAGTTCATCTTTAGAGGAAATTATAAGAGAATCATTTGTTTGGTAATAAAAACAGAAGGGTATTATATTATAGAGAATGGTCAGCTCAGTAATAACTCAGTTTATAGTCTTACCCCTTATCGTTGGTATATGAAGAGGGAAAACCGTAATTCTGCTTATGGCATAAATAACAATAATACGGCAAAGGAGATTTCTATCAGAGTGGTTGGTGAAGAGACTACTGGCGTAGCTAACATCCAACACGCATCTCCTAACACCCAGACCTACGACCTTAACGGCAGAAAGGTGAATGAGAATAACCTCAAGCCGGGAATATATGTCAAGA
>CACYXI010000059.1 GCA_902778265.1 uncultured Bacteroidales bacterium
TTTCTTGGTTGAATATGTGCAAATTAAAGTAAAAACGATAATAAAACGATTAAACGATGTTAAAAGACAGACCAATTATTTGGTTTGCAACATAGAAGAAGGGGACAGGTCAGTGTCTCGCGGTGGCTTAAGGGTACAAGCCGATCGGCTTAGGGTGGCATGAGGGATGTTTTACGGTAAGGGGGGGGCATTATGTCCCTAGGAAGCACGGAAAGATGATGCATTGGGCTGAATTTGGCAGGTGGGATATGGCAAAATGGGGCTAAAATACAGGGAGATAGCATTTTTTTGAATAAAAAGAGGCAATATATGAAATGTTTTTTGTAATTTTGCCTCGCAAAATTGACGAAAGATTATGTGCCAGACTCAGGTTATATCAAGACATATCGGGCGTATCGGAAGACGTTCTTTCGACCGCAGGATGAGGATTGTGTCTCCGCTGTATGTGGAGAGGCGTGGTGAGATTGCGCGTCTGCTGAACGAGGTGGATGCGCTGAGCGAGCGTCTGCACGATGAGTTTCCGACCATCACGGAGGAGGACTACAAGTTGTTTGGTCCCGAGCTGAAGGTTGTTATCGGCACATTGAAATCGCTGCTGAAAGAGAGTACGTCTCGCCATGAACTGAAGCCTTACAATGAGCGCATGAGGGAACAGATTGTAGACCTGGAGGAGCTGGATCACGACATCGTGGAGTTCAGAATAAAGGCTCCGAAGGACGAGCACTTGCAGCGGACGTTAGCAAGTATTTCTGAATTAGACTTCTCGAAATACTTGGATTGAGATGATTCATTTCGTAAGTATTTCATCTTTCCGTCGCCGTCTGGACAGTCTGCTGAAGGTAAAGAGGGGCGTATATGCCGGTGCTCCCGGAGCAATATGTGATTCATTTAAAGATGCGAGTATTGAGGAGATACGGCAGAACCGTGATATGGTATTGCTCAATGATGACTCCATCGTTATAAAGCTGAGGATGCCGGACAAGAAACAACGACTGTCGAAGGCTGATGGCTACAGGCTCATTTATATGGTGATGAAGCGAGTGCCAATGGTGGTCCAGTTGGATGTTTATCCCAAACGTGGTCCCTCTCAGCAGCTGGATATCGACAAATCTGAATTGAATCGTCTTATTGCGGAATTTAAGTCGGAAATGCTTGCAGACACTTTGGTTGAGCACGACATCAACAACAATCTGAAGGTTATTCCTAAAAGCGAATAAGTGGTTTGAAGTGCCAAATTGGCATTTGACCAAAGGTCGAGGTTCCTACGCCATGGCATAACTAAAGCGAGCTTTGTTCTGCACATGGCTTAAACGGAACCTTCAAACATTATTTTAAGTTCCAGATGCGATGGATGACTCCCTTACCAATGCCAGTGAGTCGTTCCAGTTGGCGCAAGGAGGCACCACAGTCTTTTAGTTCGAGAAAGACTTGTTGCTTGGTGTCGTTATCCAACTGTTGGAAAGCGCTATTATTGGTTACGCCCGTTTTCTCCTTGATAAGATTCCAAATCTGATCGTCTGAGGGTCTGCGACGAGAGTTAACTTCGTTGACTTTCATCGCGACTCGACAAAGCCTGAACAAGTTCGCTTTGTGCTCGCTACTCCGAAAGTTGCCCTCAATATCCAAGCAATAGACATCTTCGGGTAAGGGTTCATTCACCCAGGCTTCTAGTTCGGTAAAGGGAATGCGATTCAGAACAGTCTGTGTGTTGCAGATTTGGAAAACGGGTTCTACTGTTCCATCATATTAACTTCGTTGACTTTCGTCGCGACTCGACAATGCTCATGCAAGCATGGCATTGTGCTCGCTGCTCCGAAAGTTCGCACCAGGAACTGTACTCGTAGTCTTTGACGTGTTCAACGATACCGGCCTTGACGGGATTGAACTATGTTCGACCTCCTCCTTGCAAGGCATAGCTGATGCGAGCATCGCTCTGCGCTTGCTTCGTTCGTCGGTTCTGATGGATATAGCGCAGGAGGGTGGTGAAGTAAGCCATGTCGTTGACTGGCTCTGATTTGAATCGCTCTTTGAACAGATGTCCATCGCGACCATATTTAAGCGAAGCTTGAGCCTGCTCACGCTCGACAATGCTCAAATATGATTTGGCATTGTTCTCGCTTAATCGCAGCCTTGCCGATTGAAGTAGTACACGTAAGAGCTGGCTATGCGCTTGATGGTATCACCAATGGGTTCTTCCCGCTCACGTATCAACAGGTGAAAGTGGTTTGACATCAAACAGTAGGCATAATAGGTGCAGTTGGTGCCACAGGGATTACCATCATCATCGTATTGGGCGCGCATTCGGTCGAGAGTAGTAATGAAATGGTAATAGTCCTCTGCATCGCAGAAGATCTCCTGATGATTGATGCCTCGCATCATCACATGGAAAATACCGGTACCTGATGGTTTACGTGGTTGCCTGGGCATGAATGAAAGTGTTGACTCTATGATATATAACGCTGAATAGGCGGGAATATTGTAAAAGTGGGAATATGACGCAGGAAGAGAAGTGAAATACTGGTGGTTCATGTTGAATGGCTACTTATAGGTATAATCAGCCCTTGTGACTCTGGAAGGAGTTGCAGGGGCGAATTGTTTATAACGGTTTTTACGATGTTTGACGAGGGCGGAAAAGGATGGCATGAGAGATTATGTTTAAAAAAATGCATAAGATTGTAGAAAAATAGAAATATTTCACTATCTTTGTGCCTTGAAAGGCAAGAAGTCGGGCGGCTCCGACATTGCATCGGTATTGAAATGTTGAAGTCATAAAGCGACTGAAGACCAGAGTGATATGATGACGACGGAAGAAATGGGAAATGTATCGGGACGCGACACAAGGATGTGTGGTGACCCCAAGATGTGGTTTCCGATGAGGGTGACGTATCAGCGAGAGATGAAGGTGAAGGCGGAGCTGGACCGGCTGGGAATAGAGAACTTTGTGCCGATGAGGTATAAGGTAATGGAATCGCAGAATGACGGGGATACGGAACTGCGGAGGGAGTTGGTGCCGGCTATCAATAACCTGATTTTTGTGCGGTCGGCACAGGAGCGGGTGAGTGAGTTGAAGCAGACGAACGAGGTGTTGGAGCCGCTGAGGTATATGATGGATCGGACGGCCTCTCAGGAACATGCCATTATGACGGTGGCGGACAGGGAAATGGAGAACTTTATGCGGGTGGCCTCGCGGACTGATGACAGCGTGATGTTTCTGGACAACGAGACGGTTGTGGGGAAGGAAGGCAAGCGCGTGGAGATTATGGACGGCGTGTTTGAGGGCGTGACGGGCGTGATAAGGAGAGTGAAGAGGTGTAAGAGGGTAGTAGTGGAGATAGAAGGTGTGGCGAGCGTGGCGATAGCGTATGTGCCAGTGGGGATGCTGAGGGAGATTGGGTAGAGATTATAGAGATGGAAAAGGTTAGGGCGTATGAAGATAATTGATGAACAACTATTGAATGAGGTCGGTGCGCAGGCGAAGGAATCTCCTCGTTTGCGAACTATAACTTTCATCAGAGCCTGGATGAGTTGTGCCACAGATTTTTGAATGCGGTGGAGCCGGGGACTGAGGTGCCGATACATCAACATCCCACGAAGGATGAGACGTTCGTGATACTTCGTGGAAAGGTGCGGGTGACTACGCATAGGGATGATGGCTCAATCATAGAGGACTATACCCTTTGTCCCGAAGAGGGTAAGTATGGTGTAAACATCCCCAAAGGCGTGTGGCACACCATTGAAGCAATGGCCCCAAACAGCGTCATCTTTGAATGCAAAGAAGGTCCGTTCGTGGAGCATGAAGAGGATGGGATCTTGAATATTTAGAAGAAATGATAAAGGAGATTGTAAAAGGAATGTGGCAGTTTTGCTCGTATCTGTTTGTTCCTCAACGTAAACCAAGATTTGAAGAATGATTATAACGAAAGATATACTTGATGAACTGACGGAGAAAGCGAAAGCGAATCCAAGATTAAGGTGTAACCTTGATTTGCGCAACTCTGCTGACGATAATAGCCAGCGTACAGGGATCATTTGAACGATGACCAATTTCAGTCTTTAGCGCATGATTGCGATAGGATTTTGAAGGTTTTGACTTCTATCGTCAAAACAATGAAAGAAAAAATTGATTCAAAATCTAAGAAATAGGTCATCGTTCTGGTTCATGGTGAAGGAATTGTGGTTCAGGGTTAAGGGTTCAGGGTTCATGATTGGAATAACCGATAATCGTGAACAATTAACCGATAACCGTGAGTAATCGGTGACAGGCGTCAGGCTTGTGGAGGTGACTATTAAAGAAACATAAAAAAACGTAATGATTGAAATTGGAATGACGAGAAATCGTTATTTTTGCAAAAATGAAAAGAAAAATGGAAAGAATAAGAGAATCGTTATATATCAAAAATCTAGGGCCTGTTAAGGAGGTGATGCTTGAAGATATAACTCCGATGACGGTGCTGATTGGTAAATCCGGCTGCGGTAAGAGTACTGTTATGAAGGTGCTTTCAATATGTCGGTGGGTGAACAAGATGGTATATCTGCGCCAATATTTGCAAATGGGTAATATTAAGGAATCACCGTTTAAGTTTGACTTTCGTAGCTATTTTAAGACAAGCAGCGTACCTCTAAGTGCGGATACTGTAATTAAGTACGAGTTCGACGGTACTATGATTTTGTTTGATGAGGGTGGTTTACGTATCAACTATTCTGAGAGTGGTTTCCTTAGCCTTGAGAAGATATGCTTCATCACCGAGAAGAGAAATATGATATCTGATCTAGTGTCACTACGGTCTAACCGTAAGGATGCAGGGTTCTATCTGAACGAGATTCTCGATGATTTTGTTTTGGCCATGAGGAATTATGAGACGATTGATCTTGATTATCTGGGAGTGAGGTTGCGTCACACTAATTCAAAAGGTGCGGATGCTTACCATGTGGAAGGTATCGGTGATGAGAATGAGCAGTTTGATATAAGACTCAATGAAGCCTCGTCGGGAATCCAGACAGTATTGCCTCTTGTTGCCGTCATGTCGTACTATACTGATAAGTTCGATATTGTGAAGCGTTTCAACCAGTCTATTTTCAGAATGCTTTCGGAAACTGACAGCTTAAAAGATTTCCGTCCGCAGATGAACATCGGTGAGATTCCTCACAGACGAGTGAATTTCCTGATAGAGGAGCCGGAACTGAGCCTTGACCCTGATAGTCAGACACATTTGATAGATTTTATGGTTGGTCGTTGTTTCAGTAAGAAGAGTGATGGTTTGAGCGACTATACGGTGATGTTGGCCACCCACAGTCCGTATATTGTGAATTATCTTAATCTGCTCATAGCCAGAAGCAAAAAAGGACTTGACGGAGGCGTGAGCTATAACGACGTAAACGCTTACTATATGGATAAAGGCAGATGTTACACTCTGCGTATAGGTGATGGGCATGATATTATTGATGCCTCTTCGATGTCAACAACTATCAGCAATATCTATGCAGAATATAATTATTTGAGCGATGGAGCAGTTGCTGAAAAGTGAGGTGGATGACCTATTGAAGGGCAGACAGGCACGAAATCAGATGATTGGCCCATTTCCGAATGTGGTCATGCAACACTTTGATGTTTCGGATGCTACATTTGATTTGGTGGATTGCAAGACAGAAGCGTCGCCACTTGTAAATGCCCATCAAGGAATTGTAACCTATGTCAATACGAATGGTTATACGCTCCGTTTTATCAGGTACGATGAATATCTGTCGGCATACAATGAGTCAAAGTATTCTCGAGGTATTGGGCGTTGCGATTATCTGGCGTTTGACGTAGATGGGCGATCTGATTATTTCCTGTTAAACGAACTTTGTGAGGGGAAATTGCAGAACAAGAAGCAAGATGGAACGAATGAGCTTGCAAGGACATTGCAGTTTTTGTCTGGGTCTCTCCGTCTTAAAGATGGTATGGCATTATACAAGCAACGACTTTGTTTTCTTTCTGTTAAGGAGCAACAGGTCCAGTCGCCAGGAGGAATGGCGGATGCTTTTAATAATGCTGTCAGGATTATCCCGCCTATATACACGCTGACAGATAGAAGAATTTCTAATGCAGGTTTCCAAGCGTATGTTTCGTGCAGGATAGTGTTGGATGGTCAACCAATAGTGGGACAGACGATGCCGAAGAGAGAACGATAAATCATATTAAAAAGGATTCGAGATGGCTTTAAGACCTAAATTGGAATTTTACAGGCTAAGATTGGTTTCTAAAGATCTGGAGTATAGAACCTTTCGCGATTTCGCAATACAAGAATTGTATCAGCGAAAGCCGAGTACTGATGCTCAAATAATGAATAAGCTGTTTGATCATTTTATGAGTCAATTGGTAACGGAGAAGGCAAAAGATAAAAACATCAAAAAACAGTTGAAGCTAATAAAAACAGCTTCCAATAAGCATTTGGAACATAAACCTGTTGTCGATGTAAAGAAGAATATCATTTATGGAGTTATCAATGGTGGCAGATTTGGTAGAGATGGTATGATGAGCGACTCGTCGGTAGATACTGAAGAAGCAAGCGCTTTTGGAAAGAACAAAACCATTCTCCGATATTACTATTTTCTTCTTTATTTGCCGTTAGACCATAATGAAGGTTGTTTTGTCATACATTCAAATAGCAAGGAGGAAACGATAACAGACATATTCAAATTATATGTGGAACGACTTTTTAGAGGAGGAAATTTCCAACGTCCAGCATTAAATATGTTCTGCCCCAAATCATTTCAGCAAGAGTTTCAAGACGAGGCTATCATCAAGTCTATAGAATTTAGCAATACTTATCTGGACGAAGTGTTTACAGGGAAAGGCATGAGTTCGTATAAGCAATTATATGATGTTAAAATTGAAATAAAACCTAAAGACGGGGATGTTTCATTAAATGCGAAGTCTCGAATGGGGAACCTTTTGGATCAACTGGGTTTTCTTCGCCAAAAGAATGAAACGGAACGTCTGATAAATTTTGAATCTAAGAGAATGAAATTAAGCAGTCCATTCTCAAAGACTGACAGAACATTTGATTTTGATGATGAGAATCTGAATGTAATACCTGTTGTGTATCTTGAAGGACGAATTAATAATTACAATGATGATGACACTCCTGAATTTGATGAACTAAATATGTTGTGCCAAAATCTCTTTCAAGATGAAGTGCTACCAGAGATAAGACCAGATTTATTCGTATAAGATCATGCGTCCAGATAAACATAGCTCGTTTATATGTTTTGTATATTCCAAGGCACGTGAAAGTGAGACGTTGGATATAAATAATCGAAGAAAGCCATTCATTCGAAGGAATGGAAGGCTATTACTATCTTATCCACTGTCTTTTATCGTATTGTTAACACTTCCTGCAGGATATAATAACGATTTCCTTCAATTGGGAGCGTCGATTCTTGCTATCTTAATAGGGCTTTTCCTCACAGCATTAGTATTTGCTCTAGACAAATTTTATATTCCACCTAAGAAAAAGGATGGAGATTACCGATTGGAGACAACAGAAAATGACCAGACTCGCAGTATTGAGATATCTGTTGAAGAAATAGTATATGAGAATGCACAGGAAAAACTTTGGCAGAAACAGTCTCTTTACTATGTCCAACAGTTTAATGTGCTGGTTGGAAAGAATGTGATAGTTGGTATATGGGCCTTGGCATTGATATGCACATATGTCATGTATTACAACTTCTTTAGCGTTAGGCTGGACGACTATTCGTTTGTTGAGATTACGCTCCCCTCAATATTTTTGTTCTTGAAACTGTTGTTAATAATTGCAGGCAGATTCTTTATTTGCTATTTCTTGATAGAAATGTTCTATAATACTGTAAGGATAATCAGTAGTATGGTTAATTTCATGTCTATTAGGATACAAAGATAGAAATAGTTTATGGGGGGAGTACTGGGATAGACGGTTAAGATATAGTGGGTACAAAGAAGAATACTATGAATACATGCAAAGTTTTTCCAGATTGGCTGTACAATTACATATTCGAACAGCTTGGTGCTAAGGAAAGGCCGGATCCGAATGAGTTTAAACTTAATCTCGAGTCGGGTTCGGATAAGAACATAGACTATCTTGGAACCTATTTCCCAAGGAGCTATGCAGAATCATTTTGCATTCATCAGAATCTGTTCTCATACAATCCATATAGAGAAAGGCTTGACAGTAAGACCTCTCTCAGAATCCTCACATTCGGGTGTGGCACAGGAGGTGACGTGATAGGCCTTATATGTGCTATTGCTATGATGCTTCCTAATATCCAGGATTTGGATGTAGTGGCATTTGACGGTAACAACTTGGCATTGGATCATTTAAGTGACATACTTGACTTGCCACCCCTAAAAAAACGGTTCAATATCATAAGACGTTGTGTGCCAATGCCCATTAAGTCGATGCAAGATTTGAACCACTATACATCACATCTTGGGAACGGATATGAAATAATACTGTCGTTTAAGTTTGTCAACGAATTGATGCAGATGGGTATTCTGGGTAGGGATGGATTTAAAATTCTTGCGGAACGTTTGGCACCATTATTAGCAACAGAAGGACTCATGACCTTGCTTGATGTGAGGGCTGAATATTGTGGCGAATGGCAACCCAAGAATCTTAATAAGGGAATCAGTGATTACTGTAAAGAGAACGACTATGGTACATTGCTGCCGATACCCTGTCATTTCTGCGATAGCCAATGCTGGAGTGATAAATGTTTTACGGACAAGAAATTCTACGGTAGCTTTACTGCCAATGACCAAGTGACCTATCGTGTAGTAGGTCATCGTGAGTTCGTAAACGCTCTCTATCCTGTGTTTAATAGCAAAGTGACGTATATTCGAAATAAGGATATGGCTAGTGATCCATGTCCTATGACAAGAGGTAGGGACGTGAAAGATGCATATGATATAAATAACTAAAAACCAAAAGATTATGGAAGGGGATTTCTACGTTGAATATGGACGACTGGATGATTATCAGAGAGAAATCATTAAGACCATGTTCTATAATAATGAAGTGGTTGCAGGAAAGGCGGGCACTGGAAAATCGCTGATTGCCTTGCATAAATTGGCCAGGGTTCCACAGGATAAGAGTGCATGCCTTGTTGTATTTACCAAGTCGCTAAAGCGTTATTTTGAAGACGGCATAAAAGCACTTGGCATTGAGGATTACAAAGTTCAATACAGCGAAGAATGGGACCATCGACACGTGGATTATTTATTTGTAGATGAATGCCAGGATTTTACACATGATAGAATCACTGAATTCATAGCAAGTTGTGACAAGTGCTTCTTTTTCGGAGATAGTGAGCAGACCATCATGAATTTTGCAGGCAGATTAACCCAAAGTGTAGAGGAAACAGCTAATCAACTTGGAGTTACACCTCATATACTTTATAAGAACTATCGCCTAACTCGTGAAAACGCAGCTCTGGCTGAGAAGGTTGGTGGAATAGACAACTTGGTTAAACACTGTGAGAGAAACGGGGTGAAACCACGTTTGATAACAGGTGCGACCTTTGACCAGCAGTTGGATGAAATAATCAGGATTGTGAAAGAGCAGAATTTAACTCGTGTAGGAATCTTGGTCCCATATAATACGGAATACCGTGCACTATGTTCTCCGAATAAGGATAAGAAACTATCGGTGGAATATGTGCGTAATTATTGTAATTCGCATGGCATGAATGTTGAATTCAAGATGAACAGTAACTATGGCGATCAGATGGAGTTGGATTTTCATGCTTCAACACCCAAGGTGGTCGTATGGTATTGTGCCAAGGGGCTACAATTCAACGATGTCTTCATTCCCTTCTGTGAAACTGCATACGATGATGACAAGCGAAAAGCTTTGTTCGTTTCAGTAACCAGAGCATACGAACGGTTATATATCGGCTATACCGGACAGCCGAATCCCGACATCTTCCCTCATGTGGATTCCGGCCTTTATTCAACAACGGAAAAGATTGAAGAAATATAATGTAACAATGAAATACTATATTCCCATACATAGAGACAGTATTGACAATATCACCTCTGCCGAGAGTGTATCACCTATGGATTACTATCAAGGCAGGGGATTTGGTTATCATTACTTTACACCACTGAATGAAGTGCCTTCGAACAAAGAATTGTTTTTGTTTAGGCGCTTCCCTCAAATATCAGTATCGGGCGAGAGGTCAGAAAATGTAGTTATCTATATTGAAATAGATGATGACAAACAAATAGAAAGACTCGCACACTCGCCATTTAATGATGGTATTAGGGTAGCTGAAACTATTGCGTTGTACCCTTGGAATTGCAAATTGTTTTTTCAGACAGAGGAAGCAATGCGTCAGGCTGTTATGATGTGTAAGATGAGTCTGAATAATAAAATGTGGATATATTATGATTTTGATATATTAAATTCGAGACCGGCACCATATAAGACGGATGTATTGAAAAAAATACGGCAAGAATCTGAGATTATCATACAGGATAAGCTGAAAACAGAAGAGAAACAGAATAGGCTAAAGGGTTTTCTGTATTCCTATATCTTAGGTCGCTATTTCTCGATATCACAACCATTGGCTTCATTGCTTCAGACCGAAAAAAAAATGTATGATTTGGCTTCAACATTGTCTGGCTTATCCGGGTATCAAGGTGTGGAACTTGCACGTGAACTTAGTGAGTTGGAAGGAGAATATGAGAAATATGATCCGAATAGGGCTGAGCTGCAAAAGAAGTGGAAACTTATGATAGAAGAACATTTCGCCTCCTTGACAGAGCAGCAGGCTTTTGAATCAATTATCCAAGAGTTAGGCGGTGAGCACATCATGAAAAACAACTTTGCGAGGAAGTCTGGGATAGAATTACGCCCTCATATAGAAGTGTATGGTCTTAGGAATAGCGATTGGATGGCTTATAAGAAAGAACTGGAAGACTATACACTGCAGCATCTGACAACTTTCAGGATGAGGAAAGGTGATACAAATACCAAGGAAGACTTTACTATACAAGGGATGCAAGTAAAGATGAATGCCAAGTATGGTAATTTCTACGGGGATTTGATATCAAAGATTGTAGAAGGATTAGAATGGCTATCCATCAACAAGTTGAGACTAAACCGGCTTGACATAGCATCGGACTTGACCAGAATGGTTCGAGACGCTATGATAGAATACGGTAAGGAATGGGAAGGAAGTGCCGAACGGACATTCCTGAACGGACTTAGGCAACATATCGCAACAGGAGGAACTTTTGATGTAGCACAAGCACCTGATGTTATACTTAAGAGCATTGCCATCTTTATACTGAAAGGTGATGACTTTGAGGAAATGATGAGGTATATGGAGTATTCTGCACAAAGCGACTATCGCTTTGTACTAGGGCTGTGGGGTGCATGTATCGGTTATACAGATATGCCTAAGACAGTTATCCAGAGGATGAAATTGGACTATAGAGGTGAGGATAATATATATATGGCAACCTGTAAATTACTTGTAGACGTGCCAGAGGATGTTACTTTGGAAAGACATTCTTACCAGTTTAGGAAGAAAGTGGAGCCAATGTCATCGACACATTCTATCGAGGTTATTTTGAAAGATAAGACGATAGGGTTTAATAAGACTCAGCGAGAGGCTATATTTAATCTTTGGAATGACATGGGTGGAAAGACTGATAAGGAGTTCTTTGCAAAAGTTTCGAAGATAAAGGGCGTTGGAAAAGTAAAGATACAGAGACTTAAGAAAGCTGTTGATGCGGGATCTCCAATGGAAGTAGAACAGGCAGAATTGTTTATAAACGAGCCAGGTATGGTGAAAGAGCATTTTGACCACTCGTCATGGAAGTATATTGAGCCGTTGCTGCCAGAAGATCAGCAATTGCGTTACTGGGTAAAAGATGATTTTACATGGTTCATGAACAGAGACAAATGGTATGAAGATGACCAGCGTAAGATAATAGAATATGGACATCATTTATATGTGAAAGCCCATCCGAAGAAAGCAAGTGCATCATGGACAGCGGGCTATTTCGGACGTATAGATATAGAGAAGATTACAGCACGACTATTAAGTATATATGATATTAAGTGTTAGTAGAAGAACTGACATACCTGCATTCTATTCGGAGTGGTTTTATAATCGACTGAAAGAAGGTTTTGTGTATGTACGGAACCCGATGAATATTCATCAGGTGAGTAAAGTCATGCTGTCGCCTGAAGTGGTGGATTGTATTGTGTTTTGGAGTAAGAATCCCCGGCCAATGCTTGCCAGACTTGATGAACTGAAAGATTATATGTACTATTTTCAGTACACGATCAATGCATACGATAAGGGAATGGAGTTGAGTGTTCCGAGAAAAGAGGGCATTATCAATACATTTAAAGAATTGTCGGACAAGATCGGACCAAAGCGAGTGATATGGAGATATGATCCGATATTGCTGACAGAGAAGATGGATGCTGATTATCATGTGAAGTATTTTGAGGAGATTGCTAAACGATTGGAAGGCAAGACGAATACTTGTGTAATCAGTTTTGTGGATCTGTATAAAAAGACTCAAAGCAACCTTAAAGATACCCAAGCACGGGAACCATCTCAGAATGAAATGGTGGAACTGGCAACAAAAATGTGCCAGATAGCCCAGGAGTATGGGATGGTAATACAGACATGCGCTGAGGCTATTGAGTTGGAATCGGTGGGAATCAAGCATGGAAAGTGTATTGATAGTGTGCTGATAGAGGACTTGCTGGGCGTGAAGCTAGTTGTGGGGAAAGACCCGAATCAGCGTAAGGAATGCGGCTGTGTGCAAAGTATAGATATAGGTGAGTATAATACTTGTGCCCATGGATGCAAGTATTGTTATGCAAACTTCAAAGATAGCATGGTTATGCGAAACAGGGCTGCGCATGACCCGTTGTCGCCCCTGTTGGTAGGTCACCTTGGAGCTGATGATAAAGTGACGGAACGGAAATTATTCTCATTTATCAAGATGCCTGAAGAATTCAAGAGAGGTGATATCGTGAAGTTGAAGCATCCAGAAAAGTATAGGAAATCTGATGATGTTTTTGGTTATCGGATTAATTTGTATAAGATTGCATCGCTTCATGGAAATGAAGCTAAGCTGGAGAGCGTTTCGGATATGATACCGGTTAGTGAGCTATTGCCAGTGGCGGTGAATGGTGTTGAGGACCGATGGATTTATTATGATCCACAAATAGCTGCGCCGTTCTTGTTTGATGACGAGAAATATGATGGAGGCTGTAGGTATTTTACGTACTATATGGATGCGCTTAAGGCAATGACAGAAGGAGGTAAGACATATAGAGAGATGATTGAGAAGAAAAAGTTGATGTATGTGCATGAAGTGCAGCATTGGCTGAGGAAGAAAGAAAACGGAGTGGATGGATTGAAGGTGAATGAGCTGAAGAATTGAAGGGGTATGTGCTAGGAGTGCATGCCTCTTTGTGGTTTTACGGGCTGCGATAATATGATATCGCAATATACAGGACAAAGGAGGTGGGAATGGAAGATTTGAAACCGTTATATCAGGCGATAGAAGATACAAAGAGGGCTATCTCGGTGGGAAACAGAGAACTGGCAGAGAAACTCGGCAGGGAGATGTGTAATTTGTTTGAGGCTTTGTATCAGGTGGATGAGGAAACGTATACCCCAGAGATGTGCAGGCTTCAGCTGGATAGCTTTGCAACAATTTTAGAGCTGCATATCATGCGAGGAGATCCAATGGATATCAGTTTTAGGTATGGGCAGTTTTTGAAGAAATTCAAAATGGATATGGATCATTTCCCAGACTGGACTGAGGAGGACAGAAGGCCGGCTATTGAGATTGCCATGAGAATGACCAGAAAGGTGGAACGGTTTTACTCGGAGAAGACTAGAGCGGTTCATCAGCCAAAGGCTGTAAAGCCAGGGGAGATCAAATGCTTGCTGTGCAAGAAGAACCCCGCAGACAAACCAGGTTCACATATGGTTCCACACTTGTTGATAGCGAGGACATTCTCCTATGATGGCAGCAAGGACAGAGAAAAAGTGGTGGTAGATGTTACCAACCTTTCTGAAGGATACAGAGAGAAGTATTTTGGACATCACGTATATGATGACACCGTAAACGAACTGATAGGAAGGAGTCTTACTGATGATGAAATAGAAGAGGAAAACCAGAAGGTGAATGCACTGACCCGTGACTATGTGTTCTGTGAGGACTGCGAGAAACGTTTTTCAACAATAGAGTCGTATTATGCGGAAATACTTGATGGTAAGAAAAGTTATCCTCCTGAGATTCCTTATTTGTTTTGGATGTCTGTAATGTGGCGCATGTCTGTAGGTGACATGGGTTGCAAGATGGATAGGGATCATGAAGAAAAGTTGCGGAAGGTGTTGGACAAATGTCTGGCGATAAAGCGAGAGGACATTGTCACAAAACGTAGTAAACTGGGTTACTGCGCTTATAGCTTGTACAGAGCGAAGGATACTCGCGATGAAACACTCGGCATTTTGGGACGTCATACTGCAACGATTCCTTATCAAGCATTGATGGGGGACTTTCTTGTTAATTTCTATGTGAGTTCTTGCCGTGCTCACTCTTTCTGCAAACAACATCATCTGCCAGAAGAGGATTTGAATGAAGGACAAGAACCTGAGAAGGTGGGTAATTTGAGTTTTATTGAGTTCTGGAGAGTGAAACGACAGATGCTTGATGAAAATTGGAATCACGACAGGAGTGTTTGGAATTTGGGAACACAACAGCACCAGACATTGTCAAAATATGAAAAATTGGATATTGATGACTTTGCGAATCGTATGGGATTCATGCAAGGCAAAGGTGAGCTTAGTGATGATTATTCTGCCTGGATGACATCGGAAAATCCCAATGTGATTATGTTCCCAAGGTCAATAAGGAAAATTCTCTTGTGGATGAAAGAACACAACAATGAGATGTCTTTGGAAAAGATGTCGGAAGACTTGGGCTACACACAAGAGGAACTATTGGTGATGCTTGACTACTTTGCAAAACAGGCAGATATCATAGAAGCGAAGGAGAGAAAGTACATGGAAGAAGGAAGGATGTTTGATGAACTGTTGGAGATGGATAAGAGTGTGTTTCATGATTGAAGATAGGCAGCGACGGAGACGCTATATAGGAAACTGGGCTCTGCGCTGACGCGGAGGGAACGGTGACTAAAACCAGCGGGAAAACCACTTGGCACAGTGACGAAGAATAAGTGAGAAGGTGAGTCAAGTTTTTGGCCGCCCTCTTGTTCGTTTTTGAAGAAAAAAGGACGGAATGTGTGATTTTTGTCATTAGGTTTGGATGGGAATGGATTTTTAAGTATATTTGCGGTGTGAAGGCTGCGACGGTGTAGCGGCATATGGAAAAGAGGAGTAAAGGTATGACACAAGACGAAAGATGGAACATACGGTATCAAGAAGTAAAGGAGTTTATAGAGAGGGAGCATAGGAATCCTTCCAAGCACAGGATTGAGGAGCATGATATGTTGAACTGGCTGAAGGCCAATAGAAAGGCTCTTAATGCAGGGAAGATGAAAGAGGAGAGAGTGGAGAAGTTTAGAAAACTTCTAGAAATGACGGAACAGTATAGGAGGAAGAACCAGTATGAGTAGTCGCGATAATATCGCAACATACGGGACAATGGTGTCATAGCATGACGACAAACTTAACAAGTATAACCAATAAAGAAAATATCATATGATGCTTTCGTTTGAGGTACAGTTAGAGGGTCAATTCACCATTGAGGCTCTGGCAGAGGGATTCAGGAAATGGATGTCTGCCATAGAAATAGATGCGGAGAAATATGACTTGAAAATACTTTCTGGCTATAAGTCGCCAGAAGATTTAGGAAGGTTGGAGGTGACATATAATCAACAGCGGCTATTTCTGGTGAGCTTCTATAGTAAATACTTCAGGACGGAGACTGGAAAGAGGGGTGTACGTGGAATGTTCACAGTCCGAGTGATGGATGAAGGGGCAGACTTGATGAATCCTGGAGAGCATATCTGTTTAAACATTGATGATCATCTAGGGGTGAACTATTCGGGAAAGCAAACGAATATAGCTGCAGCTTTGCAGGATGTGTTGCCTATAAGGGATGAAAAACAGGTGGAGAGAATCGTCGAGGTGCTGTGCGTGAAGGCTGAGCAGATAAAGATGGATACCTATCAGAAACGTTATGTGATAGACATGCCTATACCAGAACTAGACTGGCAGGAGGATAAGGCTCCAGAGTATGTATATAAGTATGTGTCGCTGAGCGTGTTTCATAAAATGTTGCAGAATGGCACGTTTAGAATGCATTCCATTGTGTCGCAAAGTGATACCCAAGAGACTTTCTATCTGGGTGACTTTATATGTAGCGACTATGAGAATGAGTTCAAGCGCTTTAATGGTATGCTGAAAGAGCAGACAGTATTGATTTCTTCATTTACGACAGAGTATGACAAAGCTGAAATGTGGCGGGATTATGGCGATAAAGGGCATGGCGTGTGTCTGGGATTTTGCATGACAGGTGGCCAGCGTCTCCATCAGATACAATATGTGAACGAGGCGAAAACCAGTCTGAGAAGCTATAAGGAAAGGGTGGAGAGACTGAAAGAGGAGGGTATCCATGTGCATTTTTCGGCAATAGATGACTGTCACCGCTTCGTGAAGAATGATAAGTATTGGAAGGAGAAAGAATGGAGGCTGGTAGTGGACTATGATGGGGAAGTGGACAGTGCTTTGTATGATAAGCGATGCGTGTGGTATAAGGACTTTGAATTTGATGGTTGTGACTTGAAAGGTGTCGGACTTCAACTGGGGTCGATATTGATAGGACCGGTGCAGCCAGAGGGAACAAGTAATTTCCCGTTGTTGGTTCAGATGGCGCATAAGAGGTTTGGAAAAGGGGTAGTGGTGAATAGGAGCGAATTGAGAGAAATATAAAAAGGTCGCTATACCATAGCGACAAATGGGACAAGAAGAAACTCGATGGGAGAACCATAAAATGGCAGGGGGACAGGTCAGTGACATCAGCAAAATATCTTTGAAGACGGGGAAGACTACTACCAGTTTCTCAATACCTTGGACATGATGGCTCAGTCGTATGAGCCTGATGGCACTCCCTCTGGAAGGAACTATATCCTATATGCTTATTGCCTGATGTCGAACCATATTCATCTGCTCATTCGTGAACGCGAGGACACAATTGGAATGGCTATAAAAAGGATTGCTTCATCTTATGTGTACTATTATAATCACAAGTATTCAAGAGACGGCCATCTATTCCGCGAGCGTTATAAAAGTGAGCCAGTGAACGATATGGCTTATTTCGTGATACTTTTAGGTATATTCACCGAAATCCTGTTAAGGCTGGGATCGTGAATAAAGTAAATGATTACGAGTTTAGCAGTTTGCATGTCGGTAAGTCACTGAGATATTGGTTTTATTGTCAGATGTCGCTCGTAGCGGGCGGGCTTGACCTGATAGCCGGGCAGCACATAGCAGGCCGTACAGCCTACGCCTGTGGTGTTGTAGTCCAGGTTCAGGGTGATGCCGTCCTGCTTTTGCAATTGGTAGGTATATACCGCCTTCGTCAGGTTGTCGGTGCTGTAGTGGTAGGCGTTGAAGTTGAACGGCTCATCCATCGCAAAGCGCAGTCCCTGGCCAGAGCCGTTGCTCATAGAGAGCCAGCGGTTGTCGCACCGCAGGCCGCAGTCCTGTGGAATGAGGTAGGGTTCGAACATATCGTCCACATTGTTCTCATAGATGCCGATGGCATAGCCGGTCTTGCGGTCTGGATAGTTCTCCTCAGGTCCACGGCCGTACCACTTCACCTGTTGCAACGGGTCGATGAGCGTCATGGTCAGTCCGATGCGGGGCAGGAGAGCAGGCATCGGGCCTTCGGGCTCAAGGATGTGATGCAGGGCGATGGTTCCGTCGCCGTTGATGCGGTATTCATAGATCTCAGAGAAGCCTGAATAGCGCAGGCCGGTGATATAGGCATCGAGCGATGTGTTGACGGGTGCCCCGAATTGTGAGAAACAGCGTACGTTGATATACACCTGACCGTTGGCTTCGAAGGCCTGACAAGAGATGGGGATGCGGGTGATGGCATCCAGGTTGTTGCTGTAGAACTCGTTGGCTATCTGCCCGCCGTTCCAGGGCTTGCGGTTGTTGTAGGTGATGTTCCATTGATCCCAGCCGTCAACTTCAAGTGCCAACGGTGCACGCCAGACGTTCAACTGCATTGGCGACTTGAGCAGTTCCTGTCCGCCCTGTCGGATGCTGAAGAGTTGGCCGTCGGGTGTGAAGGTGTAGGAGAAGCCTTCTCCGCTGACCGTGAAGGCTCCCGACGCTGACGCGCCGGGCACGGTGGAGGTGTCGTTGGTACGGGTGAGAACGGCCTTTCCGATGGTCTTGTCTGTAGGTATTGCCAACTGTTGCCAAGGCAGTTCCAACTGGTCCCACGCAGCCACGTGCCCCTTCTGCGCCCATAGCTCGTCGGCCTTCAGCGTGCTGGTTATCATTAGTCGGTATTCGCAGCCTGGCTTGATGGCAGGACGGTTGTAGGGCAGGGTGATGACTTTCTTGCTGAGCGGCTCCACATCAGGACTGATCGTGCCCTGCTGCAGACAGACACCGTCTTCGTAGAGCTCCCATTTCATATCGTAATAAGAGGTGTTGAGGAAATGGTTCCTGTTCCAGATCTCTACTGTACCGTCATCTGCACTCAGCAGCGTGCATGATACGGGCTGGGCTGATTTCTTCATCTGATAGATTTCCGGCTGTACGGTTCTGTCGGGCCATATCGTTCCGTAGGTGCGGGCACCGATGCCGTAGCTGAAATAAGTACCCTCCTGCTGCTCCGTCTCGAAATCGAGGTTCAGTAGTTGGCCTGACGCGTCGGCAATGACGACATTATCCATCAGCGCATCGCAGATATACACATGGGTGTCCTGTCCGTGGGTCTGCTCGTTGCGGCCGATGTTTACGGGGAACGGGGCGTTGATGATGTTGCCCTGTGCCTCCATCTGTGCCACCTCTGTGTTGTCGATGCTTACGGTCATCTTCTTGCCGTCGTAGCAGGCTTCCACATGGTGCCATTTGTTCTCCCAATCGGCGGGCAGTGGGGCCGATAGTTCGTACTTATGGTTGGTTGCCGCAGGTCTTCTACCGAAGGGGAATGCCTTGGGCTCGCCTTCTGAGGCTGGCGCCTTGTCGGTGTTGATGTAGAACACCAGCTGCTCTTTACCGTTCTGCTGAACGCCGAACTGCCATTCACCCTTGGTCACGAATGAGCCGCAGGAACTGATGAGTTTGCGGGGATAGACATCGAAATGGACGCTCAGGGTGTTGCCGGTCAGTTCCAGACAGTCATTACGATACACCTCCACCCACTCATCGTGGCCGCTCAGGTCGATTACATGATTCTTACGGTTACGGCTGTCGGCCACTAATTTGGCATTGCCCATGATATGCGCCATGACATCGTGGCCTGATTTGTCCTTGAGCCTACGTGCAGGCTGGGTAAGTCCAGGCGACACGAAGTCCCATACGGCACCGCCGATGCAGCGCTCATGGGTATAGACGGCGCGCCACATCTCGTCGAACATACCGCCGCTGTTGCCTGCTACCGATATATACTCATCCATGAACGACGGGCGCACGTCACCGTCACCGTGTTTTCCCACCCTGAGGTCAAGAGCCAGGGCAGTAGGGTAGCGTGGACCGATGATATCCTCTGCGGGATGACTGTAGGCATTGCCACCGTACATCCACCAGCGGGTGTGGTCGTATTTGCGCCCTTCGGCAATCACCTCGCCGATGTTAGGACCCTCGCCGCTCTCGTTGCCAGCGCTCCAGAAGAGCACCGCAGGCTGGTTTCTGTCACGCAGCACCATGCGGCGCACACGTTCACGGTACATTGGTATAAAGCGCTTGTCATTTGAAACCCATTCCGTGGCATGCGCCTCTACGCCTGCCTCGTCGATGATGTAAAGCCCATAGCGGGCGGCATATTCCAGATAGCGCGGTACGGGGGGATAGTGGCTGGTGCGCACACCGTTGAAGCCAAACTGCTTCAGGATGGTCATATCCTTCTTGACCAGTTCGTCGTTCACGGCATGACCGTTGTCGGGATCCTGCATATGAGAGCACTGGGCATTCACCTTCAGCGGCTTACCGTTGAGATAGAACACGTTGTTGCGCATCTCAGTCTCCTTGAACCCCACATCCTGACGGGCATCCTCAGGCGTACACTCCGACAGACGCTTGCCGGTGGCAGCATCCACGAGGTACATCTTGAGGTTATACAGATTCGGTGTCTCTGCCGTCCATTTCAAGGGGTTGCTGATATGCTTGCTCATGTTCAGCGTCAATGTGCTGCTACCGTTGGCGAATGTTGCCGCCTGACTTTCCAGTCGGGCCACCTCTTTTCCATTGGCACCGGTCAGCACGGCCTGCACCTTAAGGGGAGTCGTTATAGGCTGCTTGTCATAGCTTCTGACACTTACCTCGATGTTCAGGTCGGCATCTCGGTAATCCTTGTCCAGATCGGTGGTCACATACCAGTCGAACAAGCGGGTCTTGGGCGTGGCATAGAGATAAACATCGTCGAAGATGCCTGCCAGGCGCCAGTAGTCCTGACCCTCGAGATAAAAGCCGTCGCTGTATTTGATGACCTTCATGGCCAGCGTGTTGCGGCCTTTCTTCAGATACTTTGTAATATTGTACTCGGCAGGCTCCTGAGCTCCCTCATTGTAGCCCACCTCCTGACCGTTAATCCACAGGAACGATGCCGAAGCCACCTTCTCAAAACGCAAGAATACCTCCTCACCGCTCCATTCGGCGGGAATGGTGAAGGTAGTGCGGTAGGCACCTGTCGGGTTGTAGTCGCGTGGTGTCTTGGGTGGGTCGGCCTTGAATGGCGCCGACACGTTGCGGAATAGTGGGTCGCCGTAGCCTCTCATCTCCCAGTTCGACGGCACGTCGATGGTGGCCCACTTCGCGTCGGAGTATTTCTCCTCGTAGAAGTTGGCTGGTATCTCCTGCGGTGTGTCGGCGTAGCAGAACTTCCAATTGCCGTTGAGCAGGACGTGATGACCCGGAATGTAGTACGCGCGGCTTTCCTCCTGCCCGTATTCGAACACGTCGAGGTTCTCGATGAAATGATACAGGTCGTCAAACCCTCTCGTTTTCTCTGTCTGTGCCATAGCACCTATCCATGCGCACAACACCATTGA
>CACYXI010000060.1 GCA_902778265.1 uncultured Bacteroidales bacterium
GTTGCGGATGTGCGTTACCTTCTCGCTGACCACGGTCTCGCCCATTCTGCGCTTGAATGTGATGTTTCCGGCAGAGCCAGAAAGCTTACTGATAATACCTGAAAGTTTTCCCATAAGAATAAAAATTAGAAGTTAATAAATCATAAGTTTGAATCCTTGAAGCGGATTAGAAGCGAATTAGAAGCGAATTAGAAGCGAACCTGAGCCGTTTTTCCTTTCGTGGCCTTTGATTGGAAAGCGTGACTTAAATTGACTTACCCTTCGGTCGTCGAGCTAAACCTTCTTCACTCTTCACTCTTCGTTCTTCACTTTCATACTGCAAAGTTACTCATATTTTTTTGCATGACAAAATATTTTCCGCCAATTCGTCACCGAAAAGCGACTTGTCTTTATAACTACCTAATAATCTTGCATTTACACGCACACAAGCAACTTAGTAATTCGTAATTAGTAATTATCACTGGTTACATTATTACATAGGTTACATATTTTTTACACACACCCTAAAACCATCAAAATATTAGTAATATATTCAATAATTATAATTATTATATATAATAATTATAATTATTGGCTTAAATAGTAGAAAAAACAGGAAGAAAAGGTGTGTGTGTTATTTTTATGAAACCAATGAAACCTTTGTAACCACATTGGGAATATGAATAAATTCTCCGATAAATTTGGAGGTATGGGAAATATTGCGTATTTTTGCAAGCGTAATCACGTATTTCCACTATGCAGAATGAGTTATCTTCATATCGTCCACATGATCCAGGGCATGACTACTACGCGCCTGGAGTGTATCTCATCACCCTTGTGGTAAGGAACAGGGAACGTAACCACACCCTCCTCGGCAATCTTAATAATGACCTCAAAGCGCCCGCGGTGGAGCTCACGGAGGTAGGCAGGGCTGTGATGGATTGGCTGTTGCAGAGGAATGGGAGAAGATACCCGCCTTTGAGCAAGCCAAGGGAAGGAAGGTGAAGGTGCATGAGTGTGTATGTATGCCCGATCATTTCCACGGTGTCATTGAAGTGCTTGAAATGATGGATAAGAGCGTGGGGCAAGTGATATGAGGCTTCAAGGTGGCTTGCACCAAGCGGTGGAGGGCGCTTCTATCTCAGCCAATGACGGCTGAGAGTGGGCAGCCGTCATTGGCTGCCACACCCCTCCCCGACCTGCACCTTCGATGGCGAGGCAGGGTGATAGGGTGAGAGGGGGGGGACGCGCAAAAAATAAATTTCAAAAAAATGATTTTCGGAAAAGATTGAAAATTAGAATGATATGAGAAAAACGGAGGGGGGGCGCGCCCCCAAGCGCCCCCATTTATTTCAAGGAAAGATTGTACCTTTGCACTCAGAAATCAAAAATGGTTTCTGGGTGCTTTTTCGTTTATGGGCTTGCTACAAGCGCGAAAAATATCGTAGGGTAAACATAGGGTATAGGAATCACCTCACGAAAACAACATACCTTTGCACTCACAATCGGATTATATGCCGAGCGAGAAGTTAATGAAAGTTAAAGACTCGCAAAACTCTTGCAAACGCATTGAATATCCGACAATGTAAAAATGAGAGCCGGAACGGAAAGCGTATGAGGCTCCAAGATTTGAACAGAACCTTTATCCTCTCACCCTTTCGGAAGGTAGTCGCGAATGCCGACCGATAGCGAATAGAAAGTCAATCAAGGCCTTGGTTGCATATCAAAGCAGAATTTCTAAAAAAATGGAAATGATATGCGACCGATTAAGACAGGACGCGACGCGGTGCGCGAAGCGTTGAGATACATCGATAATTCGTTGTCAGAGATTGTTGATATAGAAAGTGACGAGCTTAATTTCCGTCAGCGTGACAAACTTCGCCGTAAGGTGATCATATACTTGCTGTATGGTGATCGGCGGCGGACGAACAATGATGAGCAACTTCAGGCGGTGTTTGAGTACATCGTAATAATGTATATCGAGCCAGAAGAGATTTTCTAACCCATTAAAATTTTTAAGCAAATGAATACAAGAAACAATAATACTTTTTGGAAGAAGTACTGGGAAAAGCCAGTTGGTCGTGTGGTTAAGGCAATGAAGAAGAATCAGTATCTTGCCAATGTGATGAATCCTTATACCAAGTTCCTCAGCGAGGATGCGAAGGATGCGTTCTATACTCTCGTGGCAATCTTTGTACTTGCTCCTGATGATGTGGTTCACGATTTCCGTGAGCAGATGGGTGATGAGACTTTCGATTTCATCATGATGTATGCAACTGTGGCTAATGTGTTTCTTGACTTGAACAACAAGGAGGACTAACGATGAAGAAGATAGAGTTTAAGCTTGTCAATCCGGTGCGATTGATTCCTGTTACTGGTGATTCATACGTAAGCGTTGAGACTAACGGCTCGGTTACGATTCAAGATCCTGTCAAGGTTGAGCCTCGTGAGCCTCGTTACCGTACTCTCATTGATACGGGTAAGGCTCAGTTGAAGCTCTCTGCTCATGGGCTGTATCGTAAAGTTGTGATTCGTCTGCGTGCCGACGAGGCTACACGGATCGACTTCCAAAGGGAGATGAACACGCTGTTCGAAGCCTAACCCGTCCTTCCCCAATGGGTAGTCCGATGTTGATAACATCGGAGTATGTGACAAGCTCCACCCCCTCCCCTCCAAGGGGAGTAGATACGCTCGCCCTGTGTGGGGGGGTAGGGTTGCGAGCACTCGCATAGGTGCGAATAAATAGTAAATAGTACATAGCTAAATAGTAAATAGTACATAGCTAAATAGTAAATAACAATGGCAGTAATAGCATTAAATACTCAATATAGCCCGAACAGAGGTAAGGTGTTCGGGTGTACGGTAGAAGATTATGATCGCGTGATTCGTGAGCCGTGGCTTGCGAGGGCGATAGATAAGATTCGTGGCGGAGACGAGACGGAGAAGGGACGACTGCCCTTTATGTGTCCGCATTTCTCGGAGTTCAAGGATAACAGACGTGTGCAGTCGTGTATCATTCCCGAGGCTTTCACTTGGCATACGATGGTGGATATCGATGATAAGGAGAAGGTGGAAGGTGCGTGCGAGGCGGCTCTGCGCCTGAACATGGACGAGGCATCCGTGTGGTATCACAAGCTGAAACTGGCGTCGTATTCCGCTCGCAAGAAGCTGCATCTGTTCATCGAAATGCCGCTCGGAATGACTATCCACGAGGCACAGGTGGCTTACTGCAAGGCTATCGGCACGGAGGCTGACAGCGACTGCGAGACTCCCGAACGTATGATCTACCTCACGGATGTGCGTCAGGAGATTTACCGCTCGGATGATTTCCTGAAGCCTTTTTCGGAAGAGGAGATAAAGGAGAGGATGGAGGCGATGAAGGGGAGGAGTCCTTTCAAGAGACCAGAGACCCCTGCGACCCCTAACCCGCCCTTACCACATACTCGGAGATTATCAATCTCCGACTTCCCTTCCCCCGTGGAGGGGGAAGGGAATAGTAATAATCCCTCAAACAATTCCTCGCAAGCGGGAGAAGGTAACTTCCTCCCTTCCCCCTTCACGGGGGAAGGATGCCCGCAGGGCGGGAAAGGGGTTGCATTGGCGGGAAACCTCATCGCCTTCGACCTCTGCGTTAGCCACGCAGGCCTCGACCCAGAGCACTTGGACGTGTGGGGAGAGCACAACTGGCACGCGAACCTTATGGCGGTGCTGAGTGCCGGACTGACGAAGCTCATGCCTCGCGAGCAACTCATGGCGGTGGTGGCAGAGAAACTGCCTAACTACTCGCAGACGGAGGATTGCAAGAAGCTCATCGACTATTTCTACGATAACTATCAGGCGGACAAGGGCTTTATGTCGGCGGCTCTAAGAGAGATCAACGCCAAGGCGCAGTATATGGCTCGACAGGAGATGTCAGAGGATGATAAGGAGATGGCGGAACTCATGGAGGGATGGGATGCTCCCAAGCTTCCTGACAACTTACCACCGCTCATCAGGATGCTCGTAACGAACTATGACAAGCGTTTTAGGGAAATGCTGTGCCTGTCCTCGCTCCCTGTTTTGTCAGCATTGGCGAGCCATTTCCGTGCTCAGTATCTTAACGGTCGCATCATCGGGCCTCAGATGTACGTGGCGGTGATTGGTGGTTCTGGTTCAGGAAAGGGCAACTGCACAAACCTCTATAAGGATATGGTTGAGGATAATCTGGCAAGGCACGATGCAGAGGAATGGGAGAAGGTGAAGAAGAATCAGGAAGAGCGCGACCAGAAGGCAAACGCTAAGGATAAGCCGAAGAAGTATCATCCTAAGTTGAGACTCTTTGAGACTGCTTCCAAGTCCTCCATTCTGGAGCTTCAGACCAACCTCGGAAAGAACGGCATGTTGTTAGGCCAGTTCTCGGAAGTGGATGGATTGAGCAATGCAGCAAAGAACACATACTCAGACCTTTCGGTGCTTCTGCGCAAAGGCTGGGATATGGATATGCACCGCCAGTTCTATCTGAGCGAGAGTACCTGCAACACCTATACGCAGATGTCAATCTCTTTGCTTATGTGCGGTACGGTTAAGGCTATGCTCGAAAGGCTCTTTTCAGAGAACAACCGAGAGAGCGGATTGATGCAAAGATGTATCTCGGTGCTTGTGCCTACTGAGAAGCGCAGTTTCCGCCCTCCAAAGCAGAACTTCTTGACCGCTGAGGAACGTGTCAGGAATAACGAGTGCCTGAACGAGCTTTACAAGCGTGACATCGAACTGGGTGATGAAGTCAAGGTTCTTGATCTGCCATTGACGACAAAGGTGATTGGCGAATGGTTTGATGAGCTGGAGGAGCGCTATAATGATGGCTTGCTGACGGATGCGGAGGCTGATTTGTCACACAGATGCGGTGAGTTTATGATGCGTGCGGCTATTCCACTTGTAGCCTATTACGGCGAAGAGACGAGGGAAATTGTGAATTTCGCTCGTTGGGTGGGTGAATATGCTCATTACACCATGTGCCGTTTGTATGGTTGCAGCGTTCAGAAGAATATCGAGAATGCTCACGATCTTATCAAGCAGAGCGTTGATGGAAGGAAGACCGTAGAGCCAATCCTTGCCCAACTGCCCGACGTGTTCACCTTGAGGGAGTTCAAGGAGGTTAGGGCTAAGAACGGTCAGAGCACCAACGTCAAGGTCATTTTGTGGAGATACAAGAAGAATGGCATTATCGAGTATGTCGGTAAGCAGAGGTATCGCAAAGTGAAGAAGTGAGCGTAACGTGGGTTCGGAATTGCCTTCCAAGCAATTCTGAACTCACGAAACGTATTTTTTAATTGTAATTTTTAGCGTATGAAGATAATAGTAGATCGTCAACATTTCTTGCCGAATTGCACTATAGGACAGATCACCGTGCAACTTGACAAAGCGCCTGATACTCCTATCTATGTGTGCGACTCGATGGAGCCACACGCAATAGACTGGAGCAAGGAGAAGAAGATAATGGGTAAAACCGCGATTCCCTGCGGTGAGTATGATGTGGAGTACAGACGTAGCACCAAGTTCAAGAAGCTAATGCCATTCCTAAAGGATGTGCCTAACTTTGAAGGTGTTATGATTCATACTGGCAATCGTCCTTGTGATTCTAAGGGCTGTATTCTCGTAGGCAATAACCCAAGGAATAACGTAGGCATTATACTGCCACGCCTTATCAACTCATGTAATTGCTTTAAGGTGCTGGAAAAGTATATCAAAGAGGCTGTGGCAAGGGAAGAGGCAATCAAGGTAATAGTAACGGGCTTTTTTTAGTTACACAATTACATAGGTTACATAATTTTTACACACACACCCTATGTAAGTGAAAAATGAAAGTGAGAAATACAGGTCACCTTCTTCGAGCGGAAAGCCCACAAATAGAAGTGCAAACTTGTATTTTTCATTTTTCACTTTTCATTTTTCATTTAATTTGGGCAAAAAAAAAACGGAGCAATCATTTCTGATGCTTCGTTATATTTTTATTTCTTTTATTTTTTTCTTTGGAAACAGTGTATTGTTAACCCTGTACTTTAGAAATTTAACCTGCAATAACAATCTTTTTTTCCCAAAAAAGCTCTTCCCTAAATGAGCATATCATTATTAACAATTAAATTTTTTCTATCTTTTTACCTCTAAGCCTTATCTACCAAAATAGATTGGAACTTTTCCGTTAGCCGAGCAAAGTCAAACTCGTTGAACTTTGTTTTGGCTTGTGTTATCCGTTATTTGAATAAATCTTTATTACCATTCGAGAAGCCTCAACTTCTTTAAGACGGTGCAAAATTACGAATTGTTTACGAACACACCAAATATTTCACGAGAAAAATGCTTGTTTATGCCATATTTTTGACAAAAAACAACAAATCGGGCATAAAACCACCTGCGAATTTACATTTTTTTGCATAAAAACTCAAAACATTGTTTACGTTTCCATTGCTTAAAAAAATACAAAATATTTTGTTATTTTGAAATAAAATAGTAATTTTGCAGGCGATTAGTGAGGTTATGAGGTTTATAAGGTTTTAAGGTTATAAGGTCTGCAACGCTGATGAGCATTACGACCACATAAACTCATAACCTGAAAAAGTGTAAAGTATAAAGAATAAAGTGTAAACGGAAGAAGATGAAGAAGCTTATTATTTTTTTCTTTTTGATTTGTGTAAAATCCGCATTCGCCCAAGTCATTCCAGACAGCGTAGATCTGAGGGACAATACCTTCTATGTTGTGTTTGAGAACAACGCTCCCGCAGGGAACAAGTTTCGTATCGCAAGGAAGTGGTTCGCTACTAACTTTCAGAATTACAGAGAGATAACTCTGAAGGAAGATCCACGTGCCTGCAAGATCGTGATGAAGCCATTGGTGCTCTATAAGGCTGACCAATACTCAAAGTGCTACCTCACGGCAGAGCTGACATTTGAGTGCGACAAGAACAAGTTCAGCCTCAAGTTCGACAACGTGAAGAAGAGGGCTGCCTTTAGCACAATGGGTAATCTGGAGAGTGCCGATACCGTTTATCAGCAGAGCAAGTTCATTACCGACGTGGAGATCAACAAATATCACAGATACCACGAGCTGAAAGGCAAGTCGGCTCCAACGGCTGACGAGCTGAGGGAGATTAAGTCGTACGCATACTTGGACGAATATACAGAGGATGCTCTTCGCAAGGAGAATATGACCAACTACACCGAATTGCAGAAGGTTGTTGCAGAGATCGTCAATATGCTGAAACTGACGGTGGATGAAGGAGCACAGCTGTAAATGTAAAGTGAAAAGTGAAAAATGAAAAATACAGGTTACATTCTTCGAGCGGAAAGCCACAGATAGAACTGCTAACTTGTATTTTTCATTTTTCACTTTTTCATTTCCCAACGCTAACCTGTATTTTTCATTTTATTATTTTTCATTTTTCATTTATTTTTCGCGTTTTCCAACTTTTTTCCATGAAAAATTATACGATTTTAGAAAATTTTATTAACTTTGCACACGAACTTTGACAATATAATTATTCACAAAAATAACTAACTTAAAAAATTAACTATGAGAAAATTTCGTACTCTTCTTGCGTTATGTCTCATCCTTTTAGGTGTGACATCCGCAATGGCCGCTGGCGAAAGATCCTTCAAGGGCTTTACCATCGACCTTACGAAAACGACCCTAGAGTTGCCAGCAGGCGTTACTCAGGGGTCCTACACTCAGAACGGTGCAGCTTTCCATGACGCTGATCATGGTTGGCAATGGTTCGTAGCCAAGTTTGCCGTTGATGGGCCAGTAAAGATAACTCTCGGCGGTTGCCAATATGCTAACGCAGGACAAGGCATTGTTACTGACGAAGCTGGTAATGAACTTGGCACCATCGACACAAAGTCTGCTGGTTGCTACCACAATGGTGGCGTTGCAAGCTTTGAATACACAGGTGAGGCAACAAACCTCGTCGTATATTGCGGTGAGTATTGCCCAATGATGAAGGTTGAGCCTATTGAGGGTTCTGCTTCTACACCAGAAGCTACTGGTTTCCAGAACTTCAGCATCGACCTCACCAAGACAGAGCCAACTATTCCTACAGGCGTTACAAAGGCTTCTTATCCACAGAATGGAGCTGCTTTCCATGACGCACAGCATGGTTGGAACTGGTTTGCTGCTAAGTTTGACGTTGATGGCCCAGTAAAGATTACTATCGGTGGTTGTCAGTATATCAACGATGGCTATGAGGGCTATGTAACTGACGGAAACGGCACAAAGCTCGGCGACTTGAAGAACAAGACCGCTGGTTGCTATGATGCAGACCCAAGCAATGCTGCTACATTCGAATATAAGGGTGGAGCTAATACCCTTGTAGTATATTGCGGTCAGTATTGCCCAATGCTCAAGGTAGAGAAGATGGAGGCAAATGTTGCTGTTAAGTCTCTCTACAAGACCAACTTCAAGGATTGGGAGGCTATTGGCTCAAGCGAGTCAGAGACAAGCGTAAAGAAGACTACTACTGATGGTCAGGAACTTACATTCTATCTGAAGGAGACACAGGCTAACCCAACTGGCACAAACGGAAAGTTCACTTCTGAGTGCATTAGCGAAGGTTATCTGATGGCTGCTAAGACAGCTACTCCTTATATCAAGACTTCTACTCTCGCAAGCGTTACAACCGTTAAGTTCGTTCACGCAGCAACAGGTTCAAGCCGTGGCTGGGGTCTGAAGGCTAAGGGTGACGGCGATGCTGACTGGGTAGTTATTTCTGACGCTATTGCAAATCCTTCTTCTGGTCAGGAGGTTGAGGTTGAGGTTAACCGCACAAACGTTCAGCTTTGGTTCTATAACCTTAATGCTTCTCAGAATGCCTACATGACCTCTCTTGAGATCAAGGGTAAGGTAGAGGTTGAGCCTCGTAACTTCGAGAACTTCACTGTTGACTTCCGTTCAGAGAACAACTATACCGTTGTTGCTCCAACAACAGGTCTTCCAAAGGGCGTAACCGTTGATGCAGGCACATTCCACGATGCACAGCATGGTTACAGCGGTGTTAAGATGACAGTTCCAGTTGATGGTCCTGTTAAGTTCACTATTGGCGGATGCCAGTATTCTAATCAGGCAACTGTTAGCATCGACGGTGGCACACCTATCGTAATTGAGACTCAGGGTGCAGGTTGCGACAACAGATTCGGTGAATACAACAAGAGCGTTGTATATACATATAATGAGGAGAAGGCAGCAACCCTGACATTCGATCTCGGTAACTACTGCCCATTCATAATTGCAGAGGCTTGCGACTTTATTCCTTCTGTAACCGTTACCTATTATAATACAGATGGCAAGGTAATCAGCGAGGAGACAGTTGCCGGCAACTCAGAGCTTCAGTTCAAGTATTCTGTTGCTGATCTTACAATTCCTGAAGGTCAGGCATTCCGCGGTTGGTTCGACGGCAAGGCTTCTACAGCCAAGAAGGTTAAGGAAGGCGTTGCTCTCACAGAGGACATCAAGCTCTACGCTAAGGCTTCTGAGATAGAGAAGGCTGCTGTTGGTACTCACTACGACTATGACATGACAAAGGCATACTGGTACGTAGAGGATCACGAGGTAATCTCTATTGAGAACGGTAAGTACTACAACAACCACGGTTGGAATATGGGTGCTAACGGTACTATCAAGCTTCAGGTTGCAGGCAAGTGCTATGTAAACGTGAAGAACTGCCAGTACTCTAACGAGCAGACCGTAAGCGTTACTGATTCAGAGGGTAAGGAAGTTACAACATTCGCACTCCCAGCTTCTGCTGACGGTGCTGCTACTGCATTCCAGTATGACGGTCCTGCAACTACCCTTACATTCACATTCCCTGTTGGTAGCGCATACATTCACGGCATAGAGGTTTACAACGTTGAGAACTTCCTTGCTTACGATGAAGCAACTGGTTACTATCAGATTCCTTCAGGTGACGCAAGCAGCCTTATGCTCGCTATCAAGTCAGCTAAGGATGGTGACAAGATCTTCCTTCCAAACGGCACATACGACTTTGGTGAGACTGTTCTTACTCAGATTTCAGCTAACAACCTCTCAATCATCGGTGAGTCAATGGATAAGACCATTATCCGTAACGCTCCTGACAAGTCAATTGAGGGTATCGGCACAACTGCTACTCTGCTGAATACATCTAAGAACCTCTACATGCAGGATCTTACCATTCAGAATGCTCTCGACTACTACGCTTGCGGTGGCACAGGTCGCGCTGTCTGCTTGCAGGATAAGGGTGAGAACACAATCTGCAAGAACGTGAAGATGCTCTCTTACCAGGACACTTACTATTCAAACAAGGCAAGCAAGTTCTACTGGGAGGATTGTGAGATCCACGGTACAGTTGACTATCTCTGTGGTGACGGTGATGTTATCTACAACCGTTGTAAGTTCGTGAACGAGTCACGTGAGAATGGCAAGCAGAGCGGTTCTGACGTACTCTGTGCTCCTTACACAACTTCAAAGGACTGCCCATGGGGTTATGTATTCCTCGATTGTAGCGTAGCAAGCCAGTGTACAGACTTCACATTCGCTCGTGCATGGGGTGGTGAGCCAAGAGCTCAGTTCATCCGTACAAAGATTCTTGACAACTCACTCGCTGCAAGCCGCTTCACCGTTGCTGGTATGAACGTGGCAGCCGACAAGTTCAAGGAGTACGCTACAACTAACCCTGCTGGTAACGTTTCTACTCCAGAGTCAAACGTTATCGAGTTCACACACTCTTCTGGCAATAAGAAGTACGAGACAGTTCTCACAGACGAAGAGGCTGCACAATATACAGTTGCTAACATCTTCGGCGAGTGGGCTCCTGACAAGATTACTGCACAGGAGACTGACAAGGACAACGGTACTATCTTCCTCGTAAATGGTAAAATTACTACTGTTCGCCCAACAGAGGGTAAGTATCGTATCGCTAACGCACGCGGTGGTTTCGGTCCTGTTATCGACCTCACAGAGATCTACCAGATTGACGGTAAGGACGTAACAGCTCAGTACATCAAGAATGCTGACTTCTCTGACGGTCTCAACGACTGGACAGCTAACAACTTCGCTAAGCCAGACAAGCAGGAATTGTCAAACTATGCTACTGAGGCATACGCAGGTTGGGCAGAGCTTGAAAAGACAGAATACTCTCTCATGCAGAAGATCAAGCTCCCTGCTGGTAACTACAAGCTCGTAAGCAACTCATTCTTCCGTCAGGGCGAGACTTACAACACAGACGTTAACAAGTCTCTCGCATTCCTCAAGGTTGGTGATCAGAAGATCGCTCTCAAGACTCTTGCAAGCGAGACACCAAAGGATTACGCAAACTCTCAGGCTACTGGTGCTGGTGTAACAACTTCTGGTATGTATCTCAACGAGATTCCATTCGAGGTAACTGGTAATGGTGAAATCGAGATCGGTATCGTAGGTACATTCGACGTTATGAGATCTTGGTGTATCGTAGGTGGCTTCAAGCTCTATGACATGGGTAAGAAGGCTGACCTTATTGATATGACAAACAAGATTGCTAACAACAGCTTCGAGAACGGTCTTGAGAACTGGACTGTTGAAGGTGACTGGGCTGAGCAGAATGCTAACAATGAGAAAGTAAAGGTTGGTACTCGCTATGCAGAGAAGTGGCAGAATGCAGGTGCTCTTCCTGCTGGTAAGATCTATCAGACAATCAAAGGTCTTGAAAACGGTAAGTACATCGTGAAGGCTTCTGCCATCGCTAAGGGTGAGGGTACACAGCTCTTCGCTAACGACTTGACAGCTGTTGCTCCTGAAGAGGCTGCAATCCTCAGCATTGAGGTTGAGGTAACAGACCACAAACTCACTATCGGTTTCGAGCGCACATCTGAGAATCAGGCTTACTGGGTTGCTGTAGATAACTTCCAGCTCTACTACGTTCAGAATGATCCATCAACTGCTATCGAGACTATCACAGCCGCTACGACAAAGGATGCTCCTAAGAAGTTCTTCAAGGATGGCAAGATCGTCATCGTCAAGAACGGTAAGGCATACAATGTTGCTGGTGTAGAGTTGAAATAATAAAATCTCTACCCCACTCTCCCTTAAATGGGATGAGTAGGAAGATACTAAGAAATCGAGGTGTTGCCATAACGGCAGCACCTCTTTTTTTGTTTGTTCAACGCGAATTAGATTTTTGATCTGTACAGTAAAAAGCCTTGTAAAGGCGAAATAATATAGTCGTGGGTGAAACCCACGTGACATTGACATTCATTCCTAAAAGCGCCGTAGGTGCGACATAATTAAATATCATAACGAGAAAAATGGAATTATGTCGCCCATACAGGGCTCATATACTATGGATTATCAATATGGTAGCGCTCTCGCACTACCCTATAATATGCCGTCCTTTCAGGACTTGCACATGCTTCAGGACAGATATTCACCATACAAAAAAAGTACAAGATTTTTCCAGTCCCTCAGCATCACAAAGGCACATTTTGCAGAGCAACGAGTTGTTTTGTGAATTAGTGTTTTTCTACGGAAATTAAAAATATCATTTGAAAGTGGAAAAAATATTTACTTTATCACAAAATTTCTTGCCATTTTTCTTGCATTCTCGAAAAAAATCATTATCTTTGCAACGTGTTTTTCATGGTATTTAGATTATTAAGGTTAATATGCACCCATAGCCTGTGAAGGTTGTGGGTGTTTTATAAAAACACACAACGATACATAACCCAACGATACATAACAATTGTCAAACATAAAATTTTAATCAATTATGAAACAGATTCTACTCAAGTCAGTACTGACCTGCATGACGGCATTCACCGTAACTGCCATAGAAGCGCAGACCGTGGAAAAGCAGATCTACTTCACGGACTTCACCGACTGGACGGAAGCAACAGCGCCTACTTCCAAGTCTGTCTCCACACGTTTCAATGGAGATAACATAACCGTATCTACAACTGGCGATATGGTTGTTGCGCCAAACGCAAGCGTAAGCTCAAGAACAGGCTACATAGGTCTTACGGCAACCAATAAGAACGGTAGCATTCAGACCACAACCATCCCTTCTGTAAAACAGATTGCATACACCATCTGCGTTGGACGTGGTGGTGGCAACGGTCTTAAACTGGAGGTAAAGGGTGACGGCGACTCTGACTGGGTAACTCTGAACGAGGATAAGCTCTCCTCTACTGCCGATTTCCAGTTTGAAGTAAACAGAAAGAACGTACAGCTACGCTTTACAAACATCACAGCCACCAAGGCTGTCTATCTCACCTCACTCAAACTAACAGCTGATGTAGATGCGAGCAAAGTGCCTGCCCTATCTTCTTTCAAGATCAACGGCAAGCAGTATGATGCCTCTGTATTCACAGAGCAGACTGATGGCACAATGGCTTGCACGCTCGAACTGTCAAAGAGCGAGAGCATGGTTAGCGAGGCTAATCCTATCACCAATGTCACAGCATCCGTAGGTAGCCTAAAGGGCATAACATACAACGGTGATGCAACAAAGTGTACCGCACAGATGACATTCACAGGCGGCGCTGATGATGTGGTCTATAATCTCAGCCTCAGCCAGTACCCAGACTTTACCGTCACCTATTCTGACATCAAGGGTAACGTCTTAACCACACAGACCGTAGAGAAGAACTCTGCAATAGGCAGTTTCCCTTCTATGGCAGCACCTGAAGGTGGCAAGCTACGCGGATATTTCGCCAAGGAGGTGTTCGTAACCAAGGAAGGCCAGAAATTCGACTATTACCGCAAGGTAACTACCGACGAGCCAATAACAGCCAACACCACACTCTATGCCTTAGCATCAAAAGAGGAGACCACGGCTGACTCACGCCACGAATACGTATTCTCCGACCATATCAACGCACAGGCTAATCCTCGCTTCTATATGGAAGATCACGAGGGCATAGAGGTCGTTAGCGGCGAGGCAACCTATCACGATGCTGCACACGGTTTGGCAATCAAGCCTGGCACAGTCATCAAGGTTTCACACTCAAAATCTGCACAGATAGCATTCTATCTCTGCTCAAGCACTCCTTCGGCATCAACAATAAGCGTTGCAGGACAGACAATCTCTGCACGTGCCACAACCGACAATAAGCCTGCTACCGTGATAGTGAACGGCAATGCGGAATCATCTACCATCACATTCAACGGCGAATGCTACCTTCATGCCCTGAAGATAACAAACGACTATAATAATAAGGTGGTAAAGGCTGATGGCTACTTGCAGGTTGCCGCCGGAGATGCTGACGCATACCTCGCAGCTATCGAGACCGCCAACAGCAACGACGAAGTGAAGCAGATTTATCTGCCAAACGGCACATACGACCTCGGCGAGAAGGTTCTCACCACTATCTATGCCGACAACGTATCAATCATAGGCGAGTCAATGGAGGGTACTATAATAAAGAATGCACCTCAGACTATCAAGGAAGGCATCAACCTCACAGCCACTCTTCGTAACACCGCGTCAAACCTCTACCTACAGGATCTGACCATTCAGAATGCCCTCGACTATTACAATTCAGGCTCTGCAGGTCGTGCGGTCTGCTTGCAGGATCAGGGTGCCAACACAATCTGCAAGAACATCAAGATGCTCTCTTGCCAGGACACCTACTATTCCAACAAGCCGAACAAGTTCTACTGGGAGGATTGCGAGATTCACGGTACGGTAGATTACCTCTGCGGTGATGGTGACGTGATCTTCAACCGCGTAAAACTGGTGAACGAGAACCGTAACACAACCGACATTCCAAACGGTGAGACAACCATTGCAGCACCTTACACTACCTCTGAGTGGGGCTACATACTGCTCAACTGCACTATCGACTGCAAGTCAGCCACCTACAACCTCGGTCGTGCATGGGGAGGTCAGCCACGTATGGTCTATCTCAACACAACGCTCCTCAACCCTTCTGCCCTGTTGGCTACACGCTTCACGGCAAGCGGTATGAACGTTGCGGCACAGGGATTCTACGAGTATAACACCAAGGACACAGAGGGCAACGTAATCTCTCCTGTAAGCAACATCGTAAACTTCACACATTCAAGCGGTAACAACAAGTACGAGACTATCCTCTCTGATCAGGATGCTGCGAAATATACCATCGCCAACATCTTCAAGGATTGGAAAGCCGACCAGATTGCAGCACAGGTTACTGACCTCAAGGCAGGTACGGTATTCCTCTCCAACGGAATCATCAGTACTGTACGCCCTACAAGCGGTAAGGTACGCATAGCTAACGGTCGTGGCGGCTTCGGACCAGAGATCGATGCATCAGCAACAGGTATTGAATCTATCAATAATGCAATCACAAATACGAATGTGTGCGATAACAGCTATAATTTAGCAGGACAGCTTATAAACAAAAACGCAAAGGGAATACAGGTCAAAAAAGGTAAAAAAACACTCAAAAAATAGAAAAATTAAACAAAAACGAAAAAAAAATGGCAAATTCCTTGCGAGTTTGCTATTTTTTTTGTATATTTGCCACAGAAGTTGATAAGACTCCATTTACATTTATTTCCAATAAATACACCTTTGTCTCTACAATAATACCTGAATGTTATGAAACATATTATATTGTCACTCATTGTACTTCTATGTACAATTCCTGCATTATCGCAGAAGACATATTTCTGTTCGCCGAACGGAAGCCCGACAGCTGAAGGAACTATAAGTTCTCCTGTTGACTTCGTTACAGGTGTAGAGAAGATGTCTCGCGCCGATACATTGTATTGTCGCGGAGGTCAGTATAACTTGTCAACTACCGTTCATATCAAGGGCAAGGACGGATTCAAGGCAAACAATACTGTTATCATGGCATACAAGAATGAGAAGCCTATCATGGACTTCCGTAAGCAGGAATATGGAAAACGCGGTATCATGGTAGAATCCGACAACGTACACATCAAGGGACTGACCATTCGCTATACTGGCAAGAACGGTCTCTTCAACACTGGCTCATATTGCATATTCGAGAATCTTGACGTATATGGCAACGGCGATACTGGCGTTCAGATGAAGAACGGACACAGCAACCTTATTCTCAACTGCGACTCTCACGATAACTTCGACTATAAACTCAAGGGTATAGAAGCTGCCGATTTCGGTGGCAATGCCGATGGTTTTGCCGACAAGCAGTATTACGGCGGTGGAAACACATACCGCGGCTGTCGTGCATGGAACAACTCAGATGATGGCTGGGACTTCTACGCACACTCTACTGCATACTATGGTGGCACGGTCATTGAGGATTGTATCTGCTACAACAACGGTCCGGAAGAGTACGATGTTCGCAAGCACGCTCGCTACGAGACCGATAAAGAGTGGTTCGATCAGTTCAAGGGCGATGGCATCGACATCACCGACAACGACGGTCAGCCAGGTCATGTATCATTGAGGCACTACACCAACTACGGCAACGGCAACGGCTTCAAGCTCGGTGGCAAGCGCACGGTTCACAACGTTACGGTCAGAAACTGTATCTCAATACGAAACCGCGTAAAGGGCTTCGACCAGAACAACAACCTCGGCAGTATGTGTCTGTATAACAACACCAGCTACCAGAACGGTGAGAACTACGGATTCCACAACAAGGAGAATGGCGGTAGGCTCGCAGTACGCAACAGCATAAGCATCGACGGCAAACGCAACGACGTGCTTAGAACAGCAACCACCGTACACACCAACAACTCTTGGGACACCTTCGGCATACAGGCAACAGAAGCTGACTTCAAGTCTGTTGACCACCAGAAATATGTACTCGCAAAGCGTCAGGCTGACGGTTCACTGCCTAACACTCCATTGTTCCGTCTTACCCATAACTCAAAGCTTAGAAATGCAGGTACATACGTCGGAATCCCATACTCCGGCGACAGGCCAAACATCGGCACATTCGAAGATGGCAACCCAACGAAGAATGACGTTGACACCATCTATTCTGAAAGCTTCTCTGAGGCTATCAGTCTGTAAACAAAATGAATAACTAACTAATAATCTAATATATAAGTGTAAGTAAAGAGGATAATGAATGGTTGAAAAAAAGTTTTAGGTAAATGAAACGACGTAAGGAGTGCCTTACGTCGTTCTCTTTTTTGTGAACGATGAGACATGGGTATTACCACCATGAATTACACCAACTCTATACCATCATCATTGATGGCGATGAGACGACGCTTATAGAGATCGCCGATAGCACGCTTGTAGGTCTTCTTGCTGACACCAAACTGCTCCTTGATGTCCTCAGCACTACTCTTGTCGCCTAAACGACAGCGACCACCACGATACTGGAGATAGCGAAGCAACTGCTCTGCAAAATCCTCGGTATGCAGTCTACCACTCGGCTGAAGGGCAATGTCAATCTTTCCGTCAGGACGTATCTTAGTGACATACGCATCTACACGATCACCTGTGTGGATGTCCTTGAACACCTGAGAGTCGTACAGCAAAGCACCGTACTTGTTATCAATGATAGCCTTGAAACCGAGATCTGTCTTTTGCCAAATGAGAGCAGAAACTTTATCACCAACACTAAGCAATTTCTCTTCCTTCAATTTATCATTCTCCAACCACTTCTCCACCTTGGCAGAAGCCATGATGCGATAGCTCTCCTCATCAAGATGAACGTGAACAATATACGAGCGACCTTCCTCCATGCGCTTCTTCTGCTCACGGAACGGACAGAAGAGATCCTTCATAAGTCCCCAGTCGAGGAAAGCGCCAAACTCATTAACCCAAGCCACTTCAAGATAGGCGAAATCACCTACCATAGCCTTTGGCTCAAGCGTGGTAGCCACACGGCGCTCTTCATTATCGAGATAGACGAACACCTCTACCTCGTCGCCAACCTCAAGACCTTCAGGCACATAACGGTTAGGGAGCAATATCTTGCCCTCCTCATCGCCCTCAAGGTACATACCGAAATCAACCTTCCAAGCCGCTTTCAGCAGGTTCTTCTGTCCTAACAGTATTTTCTTCATTGTTGTATATCACTCCATCTTTAAGGTGAATGCATCTGTCTGTTATCTGCGATAGTCCTTCGTCGTGTGTTACGATTACGAAGGTCTGGCCGAACTTATCCCTGAGATCAAAGAACAACTGGTGAAGCTCTGCCTTGTTCTTTGTATCGAGCGAACCTGACGGCTCATCGGCAAAGATAACGGCAGGGTTATTGACCAAGGCACGAGCCACGGCAACACGCTGTTTCTCACCGCCAGAAAGCTCTGCAGGCTTATGGGAAGCGCGATCGGCAAGTCCCATGAACGCAAGCAGTTCCTCCGCACGAGCCTTTGCCTCTTTCTTGCTCTTTCCCGCGATAAAGGCAGGAATCATAATATTCTCAAGGGCTGTGAACTCAGGCAAGAGCTGATGAAACTGGAATACGAAACCGATATGCTGGTTGCGGAAATCCGACAGTTTCTTGCCCGACAGTTCGTTAACGGCAACGCCATCCACGATGACAGTACCTGTGTCTGCTTTGTCGAGCGTACCCATGATTTGCAGAAGCGTCGTCTTTCCCGCGCCACTTGGTCCGACGATACTCACGACCTCACCCTTGTCAATATGCAGGTCAATACCTTTGAGCACCTGAAGCGATCCAAAGGATTTTGTTATGTTTTTTATATCTATCATCTCGATTAAATGAAAAATTAAAAATGAACAATGAAAAATACAAGTTACAGTTGCAAGTGAAGAACTAAGAGTGAAGAATTTAAATTAGTATTGTAGTTTAAAGGGCATTAATCGCCATTTCGCAATAAAAGTAATTTAAATTCTTCACTTTTCACTCTTAACTCTTCACTCATTTACTAATCTGTATTTTATAATTTTTCATTTACCTTATTTCTCCATCTTTAGCTTCCTCTTAATATACTCCCACAGACTCTCCTGCTCTGTATGCTGGGCAGCAGCGAAGGTCATTGCATCTGGCTGACTGCCAAACTGATCTGGGAAGATAATCATCACGTTCTTCTTGTGATAGTAGCGAGTCAACTCATCTGGCAGACGCTCCATAGCCGACTTGTACGAAACTGTACCCTGACGGGCGGTTATCACCACGAGCATCTGATGATTCTCGATGCTCTCGGCAAGGGTAATGAACTCGTTCCAATGCTCCATCTCAACATACTCGGCACGCAAGGTCTTGTGCTTTGCCTGTACGAACTTTGTGATGAACTCCAGAGTGTTGTTTCTGCCGTGGAACACGATACGGCAACCAAGACGCTCAGCCAGTCGTGACAACCTCTCCAACCAACGATAGAAGCCAGGCTCAAGTTCGGCACGCGAAGGTACTGCCACCTGAAGGGCTCGCAACGTGTTCAGAGGTATCACGCATCGGGCAATGATAATCTGACGGTTAAGAGAGTGGAAGATGCTCTGCGCAAACTGTCCCCAGAACTTACGAGTGGAGTTATCGTGGATATGCTGACCGAGAATAATCTCCGAACAATCATACTCCTTGAACGCATGGTTGATGCCGTTGGCGATATTAGTAGCCAGACGAACCTGTGGAAGAACAGGCACATCAGCGGCAGCAGCTTTTTGCTGAACATGTTCGAGAAGTTGCTGTCCTTGTCTTTGATTGTAAGCAGCATCCTCATCATCATACACAACGTTCAAAGCTATCAAACCACGATTCAGTCGCCTGTTACGCATCATAATACCGAGGTCAAGCAACGTGTCGCAGGTCTCAGGATATTTCACAGGGATAAGAATCTTCTCATCATCACCCTTAGTATCTTCAAAGTTTGCACCCTTATCCTGTTTCTCCTTCAAAACGATTTCCCTGGATGCCCTATCGGTTATGATTGTAGAAATGATACAGGTGAAGAGTATCATTATCACCACGCCATTGAGCACGCCGTCATCAAGGAGATACTTGCCAGGCTCAACTTCCAGTTTCATGCCAATCATCACAATGGCAATAGCTCCAGCTGCATGGGCAGAGGTGAGTCCGAACATGAAATGCCCTTCCTTCTTGCTCATTCTGAACAGGAATGCACATACGTATGCCGCCAATGCCTTTCCGATAGTTCCGAAGATAACCATACAAGCCATTATCATAATGATGTCGCCACCTGCAAAGAGGAGTCGGACATTGATGAGCATACCCACACCTATAAGGAAATAAGGAATGAAGAGGGCATTACCTATAAACTCAAGTCTGTTCATAAGAGGTGATACCGTTGGGATGAACCTATTTAGTATCAAACCAGAATAGAACGCGCCAAAGATACCCTCAAGGCCTATTAGTTCGCTGGCAGCCGCACTTAGGAACATCAGCGAAAGCACGAAGATGAACTGCATCACAGCATCTGAATACCTGCGTAGGAAGTATCTTGTAAGGCGAGGAATGATATAGACCAATATCGCACAATAAGCCGAGAACTTCGCGGCGAACAATGTCCAGAACAGATACCCAGTATCACCTGTGGCACTTCCCATGACGGCTGCCATAACAACAAGGGCGATGAAGAGCGAAAGCATGGAGGCACCTACGGAAAGCGTGGTGACTGAATGTTTCTGCATACCGTATCTTGCAACTATAGGATAGGCGATAAGCGTGTTACACGACATGATACAGGCTATCAGTACAGATGCGATCTGACTATATTCAAGATACCAAGTGCAGGAGACGAATGTCAGGATGAAAGGTATGATGAAGGATAGTAATCCGTAGCCTAACACCTTGCGGTAGTCGCTCTTGAAGCCTTCCATATCCATCTCCAATCCGGCAAGGAACATGATATACAGCAAACCTACCCTACCGAACAGTTCGAAACTGGAATCACGCTCCAAAACGTTAAGACCGTATTTGCCCACAATGATACCTGCGAGCACCATACCAATGATATGGGGAATACGAAGTTTTCCCATCACGATAGGCGCAACAAGGATGATGCAGAGCACCACGAAGAAGATCATCGTGGGATTGGTTATAGGCAAATATTGTGAAATATCTAACATGGATTTATGAGTGATTCACCTTTTTTGACTGCAAAATTGCAAAAAATTCGGCAAAATAGCGAATAATATCCCAAAAATTATTAATTTTGTACCGCAATTTTGAGATTTTTTATAACAACAACTAAAAATTAGAAGAAATGAAAGTAGCAATTGTTGGTGCAAGTGGTGCAGTTCGTTTTGTTTGGTAGTGAGCGTTCAGCTGGTACCAAGTACACATTCCGTGGTAAGGAATACGAGGTGAAGCTCCTCCAGCACAACGATGACTTCAAGGATGTTGACATCGCATTCACAAGTGCTGGCGCTGGTACATCCAAGGAGTTTGCAGCTGACATTACTAAATATGGTGCTGTGATGAT
>CACYXI010000061.1 GCA_902778265.1 uncultured Bacteroidales bacterium
TGATCAGCTTCTGTCTGACCGTGGGCTTGTGGATGCTGTTGGAGCTCTATAGCAATCCGTCGCATGTCGATGCGTATTTCCCTCGTTTCATCCTGTTGTCGGTGGGTATGATGGCGCTGTTCCTGACGGGGGTGGCGGACGACCTGATCGGCGTGTCTTACCAGTCGAAATTCCTGGTGCAGTTCCTGGCAGCCGTCTTGTTCCCCGCGTCTGGTCTATGGATTCACGACCTGTCGGGCCTGTTCTGGCTGCATGAGATCCCGGCTTGGTTTGGGATGCCCCTGACGGTGATCCTGGTGGTGTATATTATCAATGCGGTCAATCTGATCGATGGTATCGACGGCCTGGCTTCAGGGCTTTGCTCTATCTCGTTGTTGACATTAGGCGCCGCTGCAGCGATCAAGGGCCAGTATCTCTTCTGCATGCTATCCTTTGGTATGCTGGGCGTGCTCCTACCGTTCTGGTTCTATAATGTTTTCGGCAATGCCGACAAAGGCAAGAAGATCTTTATGGGCGACACGGGCAGCCTGACGTTAGGTTATCTGCTGAGTTTCCTGCTGGTCTATATGTCGAGCCTCGCCTCGGTCAGCTTCCCACGTGGCATGTTGCTGATGGGCTTCTCCACGATGATGATTCCCTTGATGGATATCCCCCGCGTGATGCTCAAGCGCATCCGTGAAGGCCACAATCCTTTTAAACCCGACCGAAACCATATCCATCACAAACTGATGAAGGCGGGCTTGAGCCCCCTGATGACGATGCTCGTGCTGTTGATGGTATCCACCGTCCTGGTGGCACTGACGGTCTTGTTGGTGATTCTGGAATGGGACAAGACGTTGATCTTCTCGATCGATGTACTCCTGGGTATCATCCTCCATCTGTTGATTGATTATATGATTGTAAGAAAGAAGAAATAAGATACATGGAAAATTTGTTAGAAAAAGAAAAAAACTCCGTAAAGTTCCAGGAAGTAGAAGCTCCGCTGTTCGACTTCAAACAAATGTGGATGCTTTTTATTCTCAACTGGCGCTGGTTTATCGTGTCCGTTGTCGCTTGTGTGATGATTGCATTTGGTTATCTCTGGTTCCGTCCGAAACTTATCCTAGTCAGCAGTAACATGCAGATTTTAGGCGAGTCGAATTCTGGGGGAGGCGCAGCGGCGGCAGCAAAGGCGCTGAATGCGCTTCCGATTAGTTTGGGTAGTTCATTTAGTACAGGATCTGAGGGCATTGAGACGGTGAAGCGTATGTTGACATCTACGACGTTGATTAAAGATGTGGTGAAAGATCTGGGACTTTATGCAGAGTATAGCGTAGATAGCTGGGGACGTAATTATATTCTTTATAAGACCCAACCCATTGTTGTAACCCTCGATCCTGCCCATTTGAAATGGTTCGACGAGGAGATGCTGACGGCTTATCATGAGATAGATCTCACCATACGCAAAACGGCTGATGGCTATCATATGAGTGCTATTGCTGATGAAATTGAACAGCCTGAACAGATTTTTAAAACACTACCAGTTGCATATAAAACCAGTATCGGAACTTTGACCATTGAAGCGAATCCCCTGCTAAATGCTCAACAGGCTGCTGAGTTTGCTGGAGGCTTTGAAATCAATGTATCTGTTGTTCCGCCAAAGGCAAGGGCAGCTAGATATGCTGGTGCGATGGTTGTGGCCCCACCCTTAAAGAATGTCAGTGATGTGGTTACTATCTCGCTCAATGATGGCAACTATCTTCGTGGTATAGAGTTTATCAATGCCTTAGTTGGTCGCTATAATAAGCGCATTAATGAACAGAAGGATGAAGAGGTCCGTCGGAATGAAGAATTTGTGAATGGAAGATTAGCAAAACTTGATATAGAACTCGGATCCTCTGATGCTGATTGGGAAAACTATAAGCGTAATCACCAAATTCTTGATGTTGAGACTGAATCGTCGAATGTGAATTCTAAGAAAAATGAATATGAAGATGAGCTTCTTGGAATAGATCTTGATATCACTATGCATGATTACCAAAGCGACTATATTAATAATCCTGCTAATCTTTTCAAAATCTTCACTCAAGAAACTGCCAAAACTGATGAAGGTGATGGAGATGTAAGAAGTGATCCCAATATTGATCGTCATAATGAATTAGTTAACCAGCGAAATGATTTGTTGAGAAGTATGAGCGAGAAGGCACCGCAAGTACAAAAACTGAATGAAAAGATTAGAGAATTGCAGCCAACGATTCAAACTTCATTGGCTCGTAAGCGTGAATCCATGTTTATTAAGCGAAAAGCGAAAGAACGTGAATACAGAAAAACGATGGGTCGTTTTGCAAGTGCGCCTCGAATTGAACGCGAGATGACCGATATTGAACGTCAGCGTGAAATAAAACAAGGTGTTTATATTTCCATGCTTCAGAAACGTGAAGAGGTGGCAGCAGATTTGGCAAGAAATATGAAAAAAGGCCAGTTGATTGATGATCCAATGATTGGCGGCTCAAGCCAGATTAAGCCAGAGTTCGTAATTATAGGTGCAGTTCTTTTGGGTTTTATCCTTCCGATAGGAATCATAATTCTGTTTGAGTTGTTTAAATCGAAGATTGACACTAAGAAAGAACTGGAAAAGACTTCCAAACTGCCAATTCTTAGCGAGGTATTCCTGACGAATAACGACGACACCATTCGTACGTTAAGGACTAATCTCCTCTTGAATCTGAAGGATGCCCAAAAGGTTGTTATGATGACTTCTCAAAATCAAGGTGATGGTAAGACCTATCTCGCCCAGCGCCTTGTGGATAGTCTGGCCCAGATTGGTAAGAGGGCTCAATACTTGAACCTGAATCTTCGTGAAGACCGGTCAAAAGCTGCTCGGGCTGCCGATCTGTTGGCAGGTGCCGATGTGGCTAAGCAAATTGAGTCGTTGAAAACTGCAAATGACTACCTGATTTTGGATACCTCGGAGATGGGAAAATATGCAGATGTCTATCAGATTGGCCAGTTTGCCGATGCCACGATCTTTGTGGTCAAGGCAGAATCGACGGATAAGTCTGCTGTCAAGGCTATCGCTAAGGATGCCCGCATCCCTAACCCCATGTTGGTGCTGAATGCCATCGATATGAACAAGAAAAAATATCAATACCTATATAAATAATTAAGCAAAATGAAGAAATCAGTTCATATTTTCCTGTTGTTATTGGGAATGGTTGTACTCACGAGTTGTACGACAACTAAAAAGATGTCTTATTTTCAGAATCTTGACAAAGTTGACTTGACCCAACCGACAAGTCTCTATGATGCCAAGATCATGCCTAAGGATATGCTGACGATTGGCGTTCACTCGCTATCGCCAGAGGCTTCTTCTGTGTTTAATCTGGGCAGTTCCTATCTGGTTGATAACAATGGAAACATCGACTTCCCAGTTGTCGGTACAGTCCATCTGGGTGGTCTGACCACGAAAGAGGCAGAAGAGTTGATTAAGTCGAAAGTGGCTCCTTATATGTCAGAATCTGAGAATCCAATTGTTCAGGTTCGGATGGCTAATTATAAGTATGTAATGTTAGGTGCTGTGAACGGCCCTGGTGTATATACGGCTCCGAATGAAAAAATAGGTATTTTAGAGGCTATAGCCAAGGCTGGTGATATCAAATTCTCTGGTAAACGCGATAAAGTTTACTTGATTCGTGAGAAGGCTGATGGTACCAGAGAAGTGCATCAATTGGATGTGACGGATGCCAATATTTTGAACTCGCCTTATTACTATCTCCAGCAGAATGATATTGTCTATGTGGAGCCAAAGAAATCCCACACAATGTATGAGATATTCACCAACTACACCGCCATGTGGTTCTCCATCCTCAGTGTAGTCACCACCCTCTCCACCTTCATCCTCGCCCTGAAGAAATAGTTTGAATATACCGACCCATAGCACGTCCCGCCCAGCTAGCAGCCCCCAAGGCTCCTGGGCGGGATTTTCCATTACCCTCCCGCTCGCTAATGCTTTTAGTTCTTTCTTATAAAAAGAACAATTTAGCAAGGATTTCTGCAAAAACTTGCTGAAATCCTTGCTAAATTCAAAAATAAATCTTACATTTGCAACAAAAGAAGGGAACCGGTTCTGACAAATACCCCCTTTTTAGTTCAGGTAAAAGAATAGAAGTGTCACTAACGTGTTGGATATTAGTGAGTTAATGCCATGCGTCAGGAGGAAGTATTTTGTACAAAGAACTCAGGTTGCGACTAGAGACAGCCAGAGGGTAATATCAGACATCCAGGAAATCGGGCCTTTCCGGCCTTTTCACTGCAAAATCAGCGAAATCTGGGCATTCCTGCAATAGCATTAAGAAATTTTGCATTTTGACTGTTAACGAAAGTTACTTGGTGCAGCAGGCAAGGCTGGAAGCAGAATATACAAAAAATGATAAATAATGGTTCAAAGAGCGATGAGTATCAAATCTTTTTCGTATCTTTGCCACCGATATAAACAATTTCATTATGAGCAATTCAAGGACTATTACAATCAAGGATCCTTCCAGGAAATTGGAAGAAAAGATTCGTGAAGCAGGTGTACAGAAATATCTGTGGCTGAAAGAACTATGCTCAGAGGAAACCAAACCCAACAAGGTTATTTACGTCTGATGACGGAAAGTTATACCATTTTCTCTGAGGCTGGTGATGAGTACAGACTGCAGTTCACTACAGATCGTAGCAACATTATTGCAGACCGTATCTTTAAGCGTTATATGTCCCAACATCATATCGTTGACATATATGACAATGAAATAAAGATAGACGGAGTAGCAGAGACGTTTTACTTTCATGTTATATACCATAAGAAGCATGAGCAGTATGCAAAGATGATAGCAGACGGTCATCATGAAGATTTCGACAAACCCGAATAAGAATGCAGTTCCATGAGTGAAATCTCTGATGCTATTCAAGCAAAGTGTATTCCTTGTTTTTGGTAACCATGCCAAGGCTGAGATGTCAGCCCTTTACCATACCTTCATTGCCACCTGTCAGATGACGGGAATGTCTGTATTGAAATATTTTAAGAGCCTCTTTTCAGCAATCGCAAAGGGACGTACTGATTACGAACGCTCGGCTTTGCCGCTTGTTCCCGTAAGGGTCTCAAGAATATGCTGTCCATGACAATTTGTCTTTGCAAGGCAGTTTAAAAAGCAATATAAAAATATCGTGCCAATAAGAACAGAATCAAGCTTGTTTGAATTATGTCGAATGCAGCCGATATTCAATAATCATTAACTTAGTCAATTTGAATGTGTTTCACCTGAAAGGGCATCCTTTTGGGGCTATACGTCAGAATTGGCAGCTAACGTTATTTACGTCTGATGAAAGAAAGATATTTTATGATGAGGAATCCCAATGCAATATATCAGCAGTTTTTTTCGAGGTCTCAATCATGAAGAGATTGGCGAAGTTGTAAAAGCATTCATGCGCAAGAGGTTATTCTCAATATCAACTTCTCCCGATTATAATCTTTGATTGGCAATCCTTACAAGATCCACAATGGGAGAGTAATTAAATTTGTTTGCCTATGTCCGACACAACCGAGCAAAGACATGCTGCAGTAGGTCCCTTTGCTGGCTTCTTTTATCAGTGGCATTATTTTATGCTACGGGCTCTTAGCATGAACCATGGTGAGAGTGTGTCGTTCGAAAATAAAGATGATGTGGATACAGAAACCGGCGAAGGATATTCCTACTACCAGTTAAAGCATACAGTAAAGGCTACAAAAACTCATATAGTAAATTTGCCCCTACGCGATAGCGACTGGTGGAAATCAATAAGTGTGTGGTTGGATATCATCAAAGGGAAAGGAAGCGATGAAGCACAACGGGATTTCATTGCCAAGACTGATTTTACATTGGTTACAAATAAGACTGTTATTAGCAATGATCTCTATAATAAGATAGAAGCTTTCAGATGTGATTCGAGTAAGTATAACAATATTGAATGTTGTTTGAAACAGTTATATGATGAAACTGCGAATCCAAAGAATGAAACGGGTTCAACGACCAAGGAGCAGATAGCCAAGCTGAAGGATTATCCTTTGCGTAGAGATTTTCTCTTGAAGGTTTATGTTGAGACACTTTCAGATTCAGACATAGTCGAAAGGATTAAGGAGGAAATAATTGAGGGTAAGTATGTTGATGAAGGAAAGGTTGAAGACGCATATAATGCCTATATTGGAGAAATGGATAAGGATGCAGTTGAGGTATTGTCTAATGGAAATGCTCTCACATACTCAAGGAAGGAATTTCAGGTTCGTTTCCAGCATTGTTTCACGGCCTATCGGAAAGTAAAGATTACATTTTGCAAGTTTGAACGCGATGCAACCTTCGACATTCAGAATTCAACCTTCATTCGTCAATTAGTAGATATTGATGATGTTGGATATGACGAGGCAGATATAATATACGACTATGTTGACAGACGTTTAGATTACGACAAAAGTATGAGTCAGTCAGTCAGAAAACATGAGATATCGCAAGAGACTCGAAATGAAATAGAAAATAGGGCTTTTAAATACTGGCGACAGCAATTCAGATTCTATAACCACACACATTCTGACGAGGAGACGCATAAGACGCAGGCGCGTCAGTTGTTGAATGATGTTCGTGGTAAGAATCTAAAATATGAAGAGCAGGAGTTTGATGACTACCAGTCTCATGGGTGTTTCTATACATTATCTGATGGAACAAACCCAAGAATAGGCTGGCATATAGACTGGGAACAGAAATACAAGCAGGTAGACGATGGACAATCTGTATAATAATGAAGCATTACTGTCTTGTAGCATTCTTGAAATGCTTAAGCATGGCCCGATGGACTATGCAAGACTAGCGCTATGTTTACCATTAGCAGTAGATGATAGTATTCGTGCAGTTTTCTTAGAGTGCCAAGGCAACAGGGATGAGTTCATGACTAAGCTTCGCACCAATTCATTGCTTTTACTGAATCGAAAATATCTGGAGTACCAGCCTTCTATTCTAAACAGTCTGGTCATCCTTTCTCAATCGGGAATGATAGATTATGATCGGGATAAGCTTTTCATTGATGGAAGCCATACCAACATGGCTGAGTCAGAATTTGAGTTCGGCAGTGTTAGGCTTCACCAGATATGCGAAAGTATTTCCATACTAATTCAGATGTTCACCGGACTAAGTAGTCAAGAGTTGTATTCAGAATTGAATGTTGAGCTATGAATTTCTATATTCATCATATGTGTCTTTGGTTTAAGGGCAATCAATCCCCTGTTACCTATGATTTCTTCCCTAATAAGGTGAATGTCATCACAGGTGACTCTTCTACGGGCAAATCTTCATTGTTACGTATCATTGATTACTGCCTTTTGTCATCAAGGCCTGCCATAGTTCAGGAGGTCATTAACGAAAACGTAGTTTGGTATGGACTGAGTTTTCATCTGAATGGTAAGGACTACATTATAGCCCGTTTGGCCCCTGGCAAAGATAAACCTGTTGAAGATATCTATTTCTCAGAAGGAAAAGAACTTCCTGAGATTCCTCGTGTTAATGCCGATAGTACAAAGGTCACTAGATTGCTGAATAAGGAATTCGGAATTGATAATATTGTGCTCTATCAAGGTAAGGATACCTTGCGGGTATCATTCCGTTATTTCCTAATCTTCTGTTATCTTACTGAAGACATTATAGCTACGATGAATCTTTATTTTGATGATGCTTTCTTCAAGGATAAGTTGTATGACCTTTTCCTTGACCAGCTTTTGAAACTGGCTCTTGGTCTTGATGAAGTTCGTGAGAGCGACTTGAGGCAGTTATTGGCATCTTATGAGAAGAAACTTGCATCACTTAACAGAAGTTACAAGATACAGACCACCAAGACTAAGAATTACGATAAGAACATCAATTCTATACGCAATTTCCTTTTAGACTTGGGCATGGTTGATTTCAGTGAGATGGCCTCAATATCCCAAGAAGAAGTACATCGTAGGGCTTATAACATGATTCTGGAGTATGAATCTGTTTATAAACGTATCAAGCAGAAGTCAGAACTCAATGAACTGATGCAGCAAGAAAGGGAGATAAAGCGTCAGATTTTTATTGTACAGAAATTGAAGAGGGAATTTGATGATTATCAGAAGTTCCTTGCTGAAAGTGCAGACAGCTTGATGCCAATACAGTATCTTAATGAGCATATTAATGAGGTGCTGCTACACGATGAAACCAAAGATCTGCTATCTGTTCTTCAGCAGTCACTTCTTGACATCAAGAAAGCAAGTTCTGAGAAAGATCTTAGCGTTTCAGACTTAGATAGTCGTGAAGATCAGTTGTATGCCCAACTGGAAAGCATTAAAGTAAAGATAAAAGAGGCAAGTCTGGTGGAGAAGAATCTAAATGATTTCACATGGTTGTATAACTTCGTTGAGTTGAAGCATCTCCTCGCAAAAGTTGGCAATCCTAGAGATCTGTCAAGATTTGAGTCTGATTTTGCCTCAATGAATGAAAAAATCGCTGGTGTGAAGGATAAACTGCATGAGCAAAAACAGCTTAACCGACAACGTATGGAGAGTTTGAATGAATTCGTGAACATTTATTATTCCATGCCTCACGGTGTGTCTGATGCTTACAACTCTTGCGTACCTTTATACGACGAGGTAAACCGATTACTGACATTAATCAGGCCAGAGGATAACACTCAGGTCACAAATGTTGGCAGCAAGTCCAATTATATGTACTTGCATCTCTGTTTCTTTTTGGGTCTTCATGAAGCTGTTATTGCTAACAAGAGCAATTTCGTGCCAAATTTCCTGTTTATCGATCAGCCGAGCATTCCATATTATGAGAACCAAGATAAGGGCGATAAATCCCATCTTGACGACAAGTCAAAGCTCAAGAATGCCTTTGGGCTTATTAACAGGGCGATGGAGCGAATTACAAAGTTCTCTCAGAAGCATCCCTTCCAGATCATCATGGTAGAGCATGCTGATGAAGAATATTGGAATAAGCTTGACTATTTTGATACCCGGTATGTATTTACCAAGGAGAAAGATAGTGGATTGATACCAAAGAATATCTATAATAGAGTATAATCTATAGGCAATAACGCTTACAACTTATGAAACTCATAGATAAGTTATTAGATAGAATCCTGGGAAAACGAATGGCGAGCAATGGCATTGAACCAGAAGACATGGATGATGTTGAGGCTCCAAATAATGAAGAAAATCACGAGGAAAAGCCTTCCACAGATAAGTATTCCCAGTCAGACCCCAAAGAATCTACGCGCAGCCTTATAGCTCAGATATATGTTTTCGCATTTTTTATTGTCATTGGGATAGTTTTTCTCATAGGGTGGTATAAGTCCTTTTCCGTGGATGATTATAAGGACATGCTTGTTACTGTTTCTGGTATTTTGTCAGGTCCTTTAGGTTTTATTGTTGGTTACTATTTTAAAGCATCATCAGAATGAAAGCATATCTTGTAACATATAGTCTAAAGAATTATACCAAGTATTATCCACCTCTTAGTGTACGTCTGAAGAGGTTTCCACGATGGGCAAAATTATTTCAGCGTACATGGGTAATATGTAGTTCTATACCAGTGGGTAGAATAAGAACGATATTGTCAAACACAATTGAAGATGAAGGGCGTATCATTGTTGTTGAAATCACAGGTTCTAATTGGGCTGCATTTGATATTGATGATGATGTTGTAGAGTGGATGAAAGAGAATATATAATTTATAGAAAGTATAGTAATACGTTTGATACGTAAGCGTCCAATTTTCACATCTTGTGTAGCTCCAGGCTAATGACTACTTTTGCACAAGCTTTATTTTTTGAGATTATGTGCAGTAGTGAAGATTGTGAAAAGCTTTGGTTTCTCTACAAATTAGAAGGTTATAAAGAATAACCATTATGAAGTTGACTGGAATAGTCTCCTTCCATTAGTGAAGGAATTGAATATGCATCACTTCTATGATGCTCAGAACTATATATGTTACCATTATTTAGGATTTGACAAGTCCCTCTTTCCAATGATAGAGGGAGAAGAATATGGAGAACGTGTATTCCAAGACTTGTTTGACGAAGAGAACACAAAGCCCAAGGAGAAAGGCTTTGCCAAATACATCTACTCCAGATACAAGAAATGGTGGGGAAACCGTTGGAAACATCGCATTGTTTACCCCGAAGGTTTGTTTACTACTTTTATCGTTCAGGCTGTATCGCATCTGATGAAGCCTGCAACGTTGCACAATTAGGTTTATGTCCATCCAAGACAATACATTCAGCTTAATAGCCATCCGCCTCCTGCCTGGTTGTGACGAGGCATATCGCAAGAACCTAAAGGTAGGGCGGTTCTATTTCTTCAATGACAGATATGTCAATGAGGGGGATAGGATAGTGCCTAATCCAAAACGGTGCCAGATGCCGGAGAACTTCTTTGGCAGAAATATCAATGTTCAGGCGGTATGCGGTGTGAATGGGGCTGGTAAGAGTACACTTTTCGAGATGGTGTATCGCGTCATCAACAATCTGAGTTGCCTGTTGGAGTGTGATTCGTATCGCGGAGGTGCTGCGGCAAGGCTGTGGTATATTGAGGGTATACAGGCAAAGCTGTACTATGAGTTGGAAAATGAGCTCTTCACTATTGGCTGTTTCAACGATAGGATGTATTTTGAGGGTGAGAAAGTTGGCAGGATAGATTTGGCCGTTGGTTCTAAATGTAAAGGACAGACATATGAGACAGTCTATCGTCACCTCTTTTATACCCTTGTTACCAACTACTCCATGCAGTCGTTGGTTCCTCTCGACTATGATGAAGACAAAACCGTGGACTGGAAAGGTGTGGAGTCTGAACGAAACTGGTTAGAGGGTATCTACAGCAAGAATGATGGCTATCGGGTACCGCTGGGTATGGAACCTTATAAATGGTATAACCGGTATGATATGGAGCGGCAGGCTGACTTGGTGAATGCGAGAGCTGCCTTGTTGCTCCTTGGGAATAATGACTTGATTAGCGGCTATCAGTTTGAGAATATTGAAGTGGAATTCGATGAGCAGTTTTATGCCAAGAAGGTGGATGGATTCGACTTCAGAAATCATGTACAGAATGCGGACTTCCTGGCATTAGATCCGAGTGACTGCCTGAGCATCATGTTCGAGAAGTTCGAGATAGATGTGGCGTTAGTTGCCCAGAAAGACAGGGAGGTGGTGGTAAGAGCAATGGCCTATATTTTTGATAAGATATGGTCTGTGGCAAATAACTATCCATCGTTCGAAGGCTATGCACATGTATCAGATGTTGTTCCAGATACCTACGTCTTTGTTGCCCCATTGCAAAAAGGGATGTTCGAGTCGCTTTGCGAAAGTGTCTATCGTGAACCTTCCCATATCTCTACTAAGATTATCCAGACCATCAATTTCATCAAAGCCTACATCACTCATGATGTACCAACGGAGGTGTGCAATCTGATGGGGAGATTCAGCTATGACAGTTATTTTGACAGCTATCGTGACGGACAAGGGTATCGTAGTTTGGCAGAGCATGAACTGCACTTCATACCACCGTATTATAAGATGACCATCTGGCTTCGCAACATGACAACGGATGCCAGAATAGAATATTCACGGATGAGTTCTGGTGAGCGTCAGTTTGTACAACAGATGGGCAGTTGCATGTACCACATGCGAAACCTGATGTCAGTGGAAGAGTATGAGGGACAAGGGGATTTCGAGCGCCCTAAGTATCACCACTTTAACTTGATACTCGATGAGATTGAGATTTGTTTCCACCCGGAATACCAGCGCACATTCTTGCTCAAACTGATAGATACCATCGAGAAGTTAGGCATCAATGAACACAATCACATCAACATCATCCTATCGAGTCACTCGCCATTCCTGTTGAGTGATTTGCCAAGAGGGAGGGTGTTGCTTCTGAAGGATGGTGATGTGGAGGACAACGTAGCATTTAGTAATACCTTTGGCGCCAATATCAGTACCCTGCTGAATGAAAATTTCTTCCTGTCCAAAGGCTTTATAGGAGGCTATGCACAGAAGAAAATCACAGATGTCATAGCATTCCTGGAACAACCTCTGGTAGATGGCGAGAACCCTGCGGAGCGTGATAAGGCATGGCAGATGATAAGTCTTATAGGTGATCCGCTGCTACATGGCACGATGGTATCTCTGTTTTATGAGCATTATTCAGCAAACAAAGCGGAGCGCATACAGGCCTTGGAAGATGAACTCCAGCGACTGAAAGGACAGGTATGAGACAGATAACGATTACTCCAAGTATCGAGGCTCTGGCTGAGAAGTATCAGAAGATGCTGACAGGAAAGTTGCCTATAGCGACTTTTCCAATGGACATCACGATGAATCTTCCACAGAGAGTGGAGGATAAAAGGGTGTTGTTTGCTGACGATTCCTATCCTGTTAAGGAGGAATATAAGGTCGGAGAATGGCATGTCGTTAAAAATCTTAGGGATAGGAATAAGTATGTCGCATTCCTGAGGTTCCTGAAAGAACGTCTTGAAAACGGCTTATTGATAGCCCATCCTACAAAAATCAAAGATGAGATAGATGACTTTACTTCTCTTTTGTCACCCGAGGAGATGGCAAGGAAAATGAAGCTGGGCAACAGGCGGAATGCTGTTTACAAGACATTTACAGAAATCGTACAAGAAATACTTGGTTATAACGACATACGTAAAAGTGTGTTTCCTCAGTTTGTTAAGCAGCTGGGATTCAGGACTTGTGTCTATTGTAACTCTCAGTTTGCTGTGACAGACGAAGATGACAGAGGATATTATCAGTTAGACCATTGGAAGCCGGAGTCAGTGTACCCCTATCTCAGTGTCTGCTTCTTCAACCTCCAGCCCAGTTGTGCTTCATGCAATATGCACAAACGGGATGACAAGAGAGAATACCATAGTATTTGGAATGAGTCGAAAACAGAAAGCAATGAGCTATATCGTTTTACGATTCCCAATGCTTCTCTGGCTCGCTATATCATGACGCATCATACAGACGAGTTGGCTATTCACATGGATGCGGTGAAAAACACTACCCATCTGGCTCTTTTGAGGGAGAAACTGCATATAGACAGTCTTTATGACCAGTTTACGGATGTTGCCGAGGAAGTGGTCTGGAAGCGCATGGCCTTTGATCAAGGTTATCTGAAAGCGCTCAGTAATTCTTCTGCATTGAAGATGCTCAGACAATCAGATGTGAACCGCTTTATCCTCGGTACATACGACACCCCCGAGGATATACACAAACGCCCACTTGCCAAACTGACACAAGACGTGGCGAAACAATTAGGAATAATAGGAATAATATGATTTACGATGCAATTATAATAGGTGGCGGCGTATCAGGGCTTGCTGCTGCATATTACCTCACTCAGAAAAAGCAGAGAGTTTTGGTGTTGGAGCGGGGAAAACATATATATGACCGTTGTAGGGATGATTTATATGATATTGCAAACGGTGTGGGGGGCGCAGGCCTCTTCTCTGATGGTAAAGTCTCATTCTATCCGTCGGCATCACAACTATGGCAATTACGTGCGAACGACATTAGAGAGGCTTATACTTGCCTTCAGCGATTCCTTCATGAACAGTATATTGAAATTGAGGATTTTTCGTCTCAGTGGTTAGAAGAGCAGGAACAGGAAGGCATCAGGAAGCGATATAAATCGCAAACTCTTAATATTGAACAGCGTCTTAAAATCATTTTTAAATTATGCCAATTTGTAGGTAATGACAATATTCTTGTAGGATCGGACGTAAAAAGTATCGTGAAATCAAACGGTAGTTACCATCTAACAGTAAACCAGAACGATAATAAACTCCTTCTGCATGCTAGTACTATCATCATAGCTGGTGGAAAGCATATCTATGCGAAGTTGCTGCCCTTTATGACAGGAATTAATACTGACAGCAAGAAAAGGTTAGTCGAGGTTGGTATTAGAATAGAATGTAGGAACGAGGATTTTGACTATTATGATGATGAACAAACCGATGTGAAACTGATAGACAATAGAGATGATTATCTTTCCGTTCGTACGTTCTGTTGCTGTCGTGATGGCGTTGTTGTAGAGAGTTCTTCTTATGGGATGATCAGCCTCAATGGTTCTGCAGACGATAAGGGAAGGAGAGGATTTACCAATATAGGTATCTTATTACGCTATGATGGAATCAAAAACCAAAGGGCTTCAAACAAGGTCCTTAATGCCCTGGAGAAAATAAAAGAATCACAGAGGCTCTCTATGTCAGCATATATGGAAGGCAAAGAGACCATACTGGGAGCAGATGCAGACAGTATCATTAGAGATTTTCTTTCTTCCCATTTCCCAAAAATGTCTTCGTCGGATGCTACTATATATCATCCGTCTATTGAGAAAGCTGGAGTTTTTCCGACTTTGTCGGATACGCTTCAGATGAAATCTGAAAACATTTGGGTTGCAGGTGATGCGACTGGAATGTTCCGGGGAATTCTTTCATCTTTTGTCAGTGGCTTTTTGGTTGCTTCGTGTGTGACTAGGATTTTATCTGCTTACGATTCGGATCTTCAACAAAAATTTCATATCAAGGTCAGTTCTTCAGAAAAGCGGAAAGTAGTTTTCACTGCTCAGTCAAAACAGTTTTTTTACTGTAGGAATGCCGTCTGTGAATATGTAATGAAGCAGGGATGTATTCCTGTAAATCCTTTTAGGATATTTGGCTATTTCTTGGATGACAGGGTAGACAGGAACATTGTCCGCAATGGCAATAATGAGATGATATCACGATGCGATGAATTATGGGTGTTTGGGCCTATTTCCGATGGTGTGTTGTTCGAGATATATTATAGCCGGAAGTTAGGGTTGCCAGTAAGGTTTTTCTCCATTGAGACTAGAGCTAGTGAAATAGTGGAACTAAGAGACGAGGATTTGAAATTTGAGTCTGAAGTTCATAACTTTCAGTTGAAGAAGAGTGATTTGCAGACTCTGGCTGGCAATAATTTTGAAATACCAAGTTCGCTACAATTAGAACTACAGTGGGATGAGTAAACCGATCTATCTGCACATTTTTGATAGGGAGTTACGGACAGTGACAGATGCGCAGTTCAAGGATAGCGAAGTCTATCATGTTGTATTGACAGCCGTATTACTGTCGGATTCCTGTTATGCGGCCAACTCTAATTTGGCCGAGAGCAGTAACGATTTCCGTGACTCTGTGAGATTGGTTTATGAGTTGGAAAAGGTAGGCCTGGCCAAGGTGCTCACCACAACCGATAGTAAGGAAGAATTTGTCGAGGCAAGGCGGAGACTGTACCAGAAAGTGCCGGAACGCTATCCGATGTACTTTAACGCAAAAGAATGGATATTCCCTTCACGCCCATTGGTTCTCCGCAATTCGACAACAGAAGAATTGCAGTCAAATATATTGAGCAGTTTGCGTAAAAGTGTTCCAGCGCCTCTTGCTTCAAAAGTAGATGACATTAAGAATGCGATAAAGAATCGGGACGAAAATGCCATCACAGTTGGTGTCTTACAAAAAATGACCCCATTGAAGCCCATAGAATCGCATCATCTTGGGCAACTTATTACAGAGAATTACCATAAACGGTATTTGGATGCGATGAATGGATGCTTGATAAAAGGTTTGCCGTACATTAGTTTCTTTGACAGATTTTCTTCAGAAAGATTCTATTATGACCTCTACGCCCCAATCTTAACACAGGCGTATATAAGGTTCATTATGCAGGAACAGGACTTGACCAAGCAAGTCCAGATGATTGTTGCTATTAAGGAGAACCAATACCACAAATATTTTATAGATTTGTTATACTCTTTGGCAAGTACTCTTTTGGAGCAATATGGTCTTGAGAAAGAAGGCGATGTTGCCAAATTGCTGAGAACAGAAGTGGGGTCTGCAATGAGTAGGCTTCCCCATTGTGACCCTCAGAGAGTTCTTGAAAATTTGTTATCAAGTATTGAGTTGATGAAATATAAATACCATTTTGAATCGAATGAGACAATGGAACAGAATATAAAGAAAATACTTTATATAGTAGCTACAGACACAGAGTTTTCTAAAGTAATTTCCTTTTATAAGGAAAAAGGGGTGAGTTTACGTCATATTGAATTCTCAGAGAATATATATTGGGACTTGGGAATGGTGGGGAAATCCCATGTATATCTTACAAAGTCAGGAATGGGTGCTAAAAGGCCTGACGGAGCAATTCTCACCATAAGCAAGGCTGCAACAGAGTTGTCCCCCGACTATATGATAATGATAGGCATCGCTTTTGGCATGAAAGAGGATCGGGAGCACCCCGATAATCCCCAAGCTCAGAAGATTGGTGACATTCTCGTCTCAACAGAGATAGAGGACTATGGCACATGCAAAATTATGGAGGGTGGCATAATTGAGCGGGGTAGCAAGATTCCTGCAGACCCAGCCCTAATAAAAAGATTCACGCAAGCCGTTGCCTTATGGGAGGGCGCTAAAGTTCGTTCAGGCCTTATTATTACTAACGACAAACTAGTTAATAAGCAAGAATTTGTGGATGGTCTCCGTGAGCGTTTCAAAGATGCTATAGGCGGAGAAATGGAAGGGTGTGGCTTCCTCGCAAACTACAAGAACCCATGGATTCTTGTAAAAGCCATATGCGATTTTGGACATGACAAGGGCGACGAATACCAAGGTGATGCAGCGATGAATGCCATTCAATATGTGGATTTTGTTGTCAGAGAGTTCAGCTTCTGAGTTAGGATTGATGTCAAATTTGTTTTTTTGATAATAAAACTCTGATAGATTGATTGTTTTTTTGTAACTTTGCACCGGAAAGTTAAATCTATATGAGAGTTATCTGCTGATGGGTAAGAATATACTAATGCAATTGGGCTATGACGGGATGCTGACTGACATTACTGAAGTCGGGAAGCACTATCCTGAATATGCCGACTTAGCAAAGACTGGTGCAGAAAAAGTCTATTTTTCTGCAGGAAAACCAGCCGTGCTTTTCATTAGTGTCCCTTCGTTTGACTCAGTTGCACTGGAGAAAATTGCAAAAGTTCAGCATAATGCTTGGAACTACCAGCGGGTGATGCTGCTTTATGTAACCTCCGATACGGAAATACGCATATATAATTGTTATGAGAAACCTACTCTTCATAAACAAGATCATGATTGTGATACGAAGTTACAGAGCATAGAACTGGCAGAATGTTCAATTGCTGATGATATTACACAGTTGGCTTCACTTTTTGACCGCATTAATGTTGATTGCGGTACACTGTGGACTACAGACTCGGATATAAGGCGGAAAATAAGGAGGGACAATCGCGTTGATCGTTTTCTGATTAGCTGCATGGCTAAGGCAGCCAAAATATTGCTTGGGAAGGGTCTGTCGCAAGACGTTATCCATTCATTATTAATTCGGTCTTTGTTTATCTTGTTCTTAGAGGACAGAGGGGCAGCTCAAAAAGCAGGTTTATATGAGACTATCCAAAACGGAGCAAAGACATATTTCGACTTGTTGAATAGTAAGGTCGCAACTTATCGCCTGTATCACAGACTACATGAGCAGTTCAACGGTAACATTACTTCTATGATTGCAGAGGAGGAAACATTAGTTACTGAAGAACACTTAGCAGTTATATATGACTGCTTTTATGATGGTGACTTTACACATGATTCACTTTTTGAACGAGAAAGACTTTTCAACTTTGAAATTATCCACATAGGGCTGATTAGTGAAATTTATGAGAATTTCCTTGGAGAACTACGCCACAAGAAAGGACAGTTCTATACTCCCTATCCTCTTGCAGATATGATGTTGTCGGAGGTGTTGCCTACATCCTCAGATGAGTATAACCACCCTGTGTTAGACCCGGCCTGCGGCTCTGGGATCTTTCTGGTAGAAAGCTATAAGCGACTGATAAAAAGGTGGAAACAAGCAAAACGTGCAGAGAAAGTGCCCTATGAGGATTTGGTAGAGCTACTTACGGAAAATATCTTTGGTATAGAGTTTGACAAAACTGCCATAAGGGTGGCCGCATTCAGCCTTTACCTCACATTGATAGATGAGCTAGACCCTAAAACTCTATGGAATAGCGGCAATCATCATTTGCCTTATCTTATATATGACCCAACGGATCCATCATTAGAAGGCCATCAGGGTAATAATCTGTGGTGCAGGAATACAATAACCGAGGTCAATGCCTCTGAATTCCCTAAGGTAAACCTTGTGATAGGCAATCCACCGTACGGGAAAAAGGATTTGACATCGGAGATTAAAAAATATTGTGTAAGTCACAAGTTTGCTGCAGAGTATGTATTACCGTTTATGCACAAGGCATGCGAATTCTGTCCTGATGGTGAGATTGCTCTGGTGTTCTCATCAAAGATTCTATTCAATACAGGGGGAGGATATAAACGATTCCGCAAATGGCTTTTTAATGAGAACACCGTAAGGAGAATAGACAACCTCTCCATTCTTCGGAAAGGACGTGCTTCTTTTGGAGGGAGTCTTTTTTCGGGAGCTAACTGTCCTGTATGCATAGCTTACTATTCACCCAAAGTCCCAGAAGACAATAGCACAGTAGAATACTGTTCTCCTAAGACCTTTATAAAAACGTCTATAACCGAAGGGCTACTTATTGATGATAGTGATGTTAAGGTATTGTCTATGACCGAGTGCAAGAAGCCGGACAGCAAAATCTGGAAAATCGCCGCTTGGGGTAACTACTATGGCTATCAGCTGATAAACAGACTTACGAAGACAACCCTCTCTGATTATTTCAGACAGAACAACTGGATCTCTGGACGAGGGCTTATTGCCGATTCGGAGCATCAGGATTTTGTTCCAACTCCAATGATAAGCACTGAGCAGATTTCTAGATACAGGACAGATCTCTCATCGGCATCAACTAATACAAAAAAATATCGTGCTATCCCGGATGGCTTGTTAGATCCTCCTTTAGTCGTTTTTAAACAAGGACAGCATAAAGGAGAAATTGCCTGTTCTTTATTTACTGAAAAGGTTTTTTTTACATCCACGGCTTTTGCCATGAATGGTGGGAATTTAACTGAAAAAAAAGTCTTGGCTGCATACTTGAATTCGCGATTGGCAAAGTATCTTCTGTTTCTTACGACCTCTTCATGGGGTATAGAGAGAGAGGAGATAAATCTAAACGAGATATTGTGCCTGCCTTCACCGTTTGAAGGTTTGACAGACGAGTCAACACATACAATATCGGAGAGTTTTGATGAGATTTGTCACTTGATTCAACAGCCAGTAATTAATACAATTCGATTGAGACAACTGGAAGATGCCATTGAGACAGAACTGGAACGTTCATTCGATCTGTCTGAGAAAGATGTATGCTATATTAATGACACGCTGGATTATCATCTAGGGATTTTTCAGAAAGGCCCGAATGCTAGAGGATACCATCGATTATTGTCCGACGAGGCTAGGAATTATGCTGAAGTCCTGTCGGAAACGCTGACTTCTTTACTTTCGAGTGCAAAGCTAAAAGTGAAGGTAGTATATTTCGATGGTGACATACATGACCCACTACAGTTGGTCTCTCTTCATCTCAATAACAAAACAACTTCAGTGGAGACAGGCACCATAAAAGCATTTAAATCATCGTTATCTACTATAGACAAATGGTTGCTAACGAAACAGTCTGACAGCGTTTACCAGAGAAAAACGCTCAGATATTATAATGATGATCAGGTATACATTATCAAGCCTAACCAAAAGCGTTTTTGGTCGAAAATGCAGGCTTATGATGACGCTGCTGATATAGTGAACGATATCTTAAACATGTAATGTGTGATGGCTCCAGTTGGGTGGGTCAATAGCCATATTATTGAGCGTGTGAAGAGCAGTTTTAGACGTGATTGTATAGAACTGCTTGAGTGGGCATGTCGAAAACTTAAATCAGAAAAGAAGATCGATGTAGACTGGGCAGAAGAGAATATTACGGCCAATATCTATACCTATATTCACAATAGCAAGAAGGCGATAAAGAAGTCCATCTTTATTGAGTGTGAGCACTCCTTGTTTACTGAAGACATTCTTAACAACCGAAAAAAAGCTAAGGCGGCCAACCGACTTGATATGGTACTTCAGCATGACTGGAAAGGTCGAAGGTTTGCATTTAATGTCGAGGCAAAGAATCTGATAGAGCATAATGCGGCTAAGAAAAACCGTTCGTCAGAAGTTAAAGCGAATAGCGTTCTTCGTCGGTACATAAAAACAGGCATAGACCATTTCTTAAAAGCCCACTATCCGCAAGGATGCCTATTAGGGTACGTCTTAAATGGCACAACTGCAGGTGTCGTTGGAAAACTGAATATATTGATGTCGAAAGACAAAAGGGGAACCGAGCAATTGGAATACGTTTCTAGGAAAGGATTATGGACATGCTATATATCCACCCATGAAACAGATACAATCCAGTTGCAACACTTCTTGTTCGATTTTTGCAACAAAGGTCGAATAGACTTTCACGAGAAGACAATAGAATTTTTACTATCATGGGTAAGCTGTCAATTTTGACGTCTTGTGCATGAAAGAGAAAAATGATACTTTTGCACTCGTTCAAAGAATGAGAGCGATGGTGTATAGCAGTAAAGATTTTGAGAGCCTAAGGAGTTTTTTCTATGAAACAAGATGAACGGTGGTTGGCAAGATATAATGAAATGAAGACATTTATAGAAACCAACAAACGGAATCCGTCGAAGTATCGTATGGAAGAGCATGATATACTTAATTGGTTGAAGGCCAATAGGAAGTTGATGAATGCTGGAAAGATGAAACCAGAAAGAATTAAAATGTTCGAAGATTTGCTGGCATTGATAGAG
>CACYXI010000062.1 GCA_902778265.1 uncultured Bacteroidales bacterium
TCACGCTCAACCAGCAGGATGCAGAGGATGTTGTGCAGGAGACACTGATAAAAATCTGGAACCGGCACGATCAATGGGACGAGATAGAATCCCTCGAAGGCTGGGCGTTGACAATAGCGCGAAATATGGCGCTTGATGTTCTTCGGAAACAGGACACGCACCGCACAGTCTCTTTGGATGAACCTCTATCCTCTAACACCCATCACCTAACACCCACCACCCATACCCCGTATGAGCAGATGATGGAAAAGGAACGCATCGCAATGGTTCGCGACTTGATGAACTCCCTCCCCGAGAAACAGCGTACAGCAATGCAGCTACGCGATTTTGAGGATAAGTCGTACAAGGAAATCGCCGCTATCATGCAGATAAGCGAAGACCAGGTGAAGATCAACATCTTCCGAGCACGACAGTTCATCAAGAAAAGTTACGATTCACTACAAGACAGTTAAGTTAAATGCGGTATCTCCGCATCGCAAAAATAAAGACTATATGGACTATAAATACATTGAACAACTCTTAGAGCGCTACTTCAAGTGCGAGACCTCTCTCGAAGAGGAACGCATCTTGCGCACATTCTTCTCACAGAAGGACGTGCCAGTGACTCTGTTGCCTTATCGCGACCTGTTCATGTATGAGCAGTCTGGCATGGAAGAAGCGCACCTCAGCTCTGATTTCGACGAGCGTATGCTTGCTCTCATCGACGATGAGCCAAAGCATGTCAAGGCACGCACAATAACCATGCAAAGCCGCCTCCGCCCTCTCTACAAGGCAGCAGCCGTTGTCGGCATCATCCTCTCTCTCGGACTTGCCGCACAGATGCCATACCAACGTGAGGCTCTTCAGGACGCACAGCAGTTCGCTGCATCCCACACCAAGGACTCAATCACCATCAACACCGTCAACAACGTAGCGATGGCAGATTCATCAAAGATTGACTCCACCAAGGCTGCTACATTAGTAAGATAATTTCTAAGCTTTTATCAAATAATTTTCTTGTTTACTAAAACTCAGTTGCGATAACTTGCGAAAACAAATCCAACTGATTCCAGATAAGTTGAAAGCAGCAGGCTCGATGCCTCTACTTTCAACTTTCTGCTATTTATGTCAACTACACATTGCAGAATCAAGCAAAAACGAGGGACGAAATGAAAGTTTTCGGGAGAATACTCGTTATTTTGCGAGAAATTTCTTATTTTTGCGAATGACTAATAACTATAATTGACTAATAAACTACTTTAATATGAAAGACGTTAAAAACACCCAGCAAGCACAGGCTGAGTCAAAGCGTCTCAGCATCTGGCAAACACAGCAATTAGTTCGTGATCAGGTCACGATGAACAGATGGTGCACCAACATGCGCCGTAACAACTTATTCGCAAGGTAGAAATGATACCTGCTATTATGGTTTATCGCCTTTGTTTCGCTATTAGTTTTCCTTATTTTTGAGGAGTGAAAGCGAAATAAAGGCGAAAATATTTGTCAGATTTCGGAGATATAATGTTAAATTAACAAAAATTATAAGAGATCTTATATCAAGTATGCTTATAATTTTATAATTTTGCACGTAGAACCAAATCATTCCGTTTATGAAAAGGCCCTTTATTTATGGTGAACTTGCTGAGGACGAGAATTTTATCGACAGGATAGAGGATCGCAAACAGCTAAAGACATTTCTTGGAAATGGCATCAACGTAACGTTGATTTCACCCAGGAGATGGGGAAAATCATCACTTGTCAAAGCCACTATGAAGGAGATGCAAGCAGAGAACAGCAAGACTGTTGTATGCTTTATTGATGCCTTCAGACTCAACAGCGAGACGGATTTCTATAATGCCTTCGCCTCGGCTGTGGTGAATAGTGCTGCCTCCACTTTTGATAAGGGACTAGAGTATATCAAGAGGTATCTCCAGAACTTCAGCGCAAGTTTTAAGATAAAAGGGCCGTATGTTGAAGTAGAAGTTGATCTGAGACAGAAAGATACACCAAAAAGTGTTGAGGATCTTCTTAATCTTCCGCAAGTGATAGCTGAGCAGAAAGGTGTTCACGTCATTATGTGCATAGATGAGTTTCAACGCTTGGCAGACTTCCCCGAATGGTCAAAGATGGAAGGAATGCTTCGTTCAGTATGGCAACATCAGCAGGATGTTACCTATTGTCTGTATGGCAGCAAACGCCACATATTGATGGATATCTTCACCAATTCCAACAAACCATTCTATCGTTTTGGGCAGACTTTGTATCTGAAGAAGATAGCAACGGAATATTGGGTTGAGTACATCGTAAACACTTTCAAGCAAACTGGCAAGGAAATCTCCAAGGAATGGGCAACAAAAATTTGCGAGTCTATGGAGAATCATTCCTGGTACGTTCAGCAGATGAGTTTCTTTGTTTGGGCCGATACGGAGACAGTTGTGACCGAGGAGATTTTTCACCGACAATTGCAGAGCGTTATAGATACGAATATGCCTGTCTTTGAATCTGAGACAGATAAGCTTGCACTCTCGCAGATAGCCATGCTTCGTGCCATTGTTGCAGGTGAACAGAAACTAAACTCCAATGAAGTAGTAAAGCGTTTCAACCTTGGCGGTCCACAGACAATCACAAGAAACAAAGGCGTTTTAATAAAACTCGACATATTAGAGAAACAAGGCGGGAAACTCGTTTTTGTTGACCCTCTATATAAACTATGGTTCAAACAGACATATTGTGGGTAAGACAACGAGATGCGCTTGATAGCTAAAACGATAATGACGGTATGTCTGCTCGGCTTCCTTATTGGCTGCGGACAAAGACAGAACGTGGCAGTACGCGAGTATAGCGTGGTGCAGACGGATTCCGTGACATGCCACTATCGTTGCCCTATGGGTGAGGGAATTCTGCGACTGACCACCGTCACCGACTCTACCTATCGGATAGAACACGTTAGGGGTGATAGCGTGGTAGATGCGTGGGCTCTGGACTATCCCATCTATCGATTCACCTGTGGCGACATGACAGGCGACAGCATTCCAGAAGTGCTCGTCGGCACTATCAAGGCTACACGCTACCGCCCAAAGAAGGACAAGCGACTGTTCATCTTCCATCTCTACAAAGGGCGGTTCATCCGACCGCTCTGGCTTGGCTCAAGGGTTGGCTGTCCACTCATAGACTTCAAGATAGAGACCGACACCGTGCCTAACATAGTGCATACTTGGGAACGCAAAGCCAATGGAGATACTATCGAGGTGTTGTATCAGTTGAAGGGGTTTGGGTTGAAGTACATGGCCTCTCCCCCCGCCCTCCCCCGTAGGGAGGGAGCCGGAAGGCTCAAAACTAAATAACGAAAAGTAAAAACAAATATAAATATCAATGTGCCTACTGCGAACCGGCTCCCTCCCTACGGGGGAGGGCGGGGGGAGAGGCCGTTTTTTTATATGAAAAAATCTCTCATTCTCTTATTCTCAGCAGCATTGCTGATGGCATCTTGTTCAGAGGTGCGAAAGGGTTCGCCTGAAGAGGCAATGGAAATGATCAACGTGGAGTTCAACCCACACTCATTCCTCGTTACAGACAGTCTTCTGCCTAAGAAGATTGACCTCAACATGGATATCAGCGACATGACGATGATGGAGCTACGACTGCTCCGTCACTATCCCTATGCACTCAAGGGCGTGTGGTTCATGGAAGATGATATCAACCAGTTCTTCTGTAGAAAAACGGACTGGTACGAGAAACTATGCTACGACTACTTAGAGAAGCACGACTATAACGCACTCCTCGATTTCAGCAAAGCTGGTATATCAAAGGAAGAAAGAGGCTTCATATTGCGAATCGATGCACGTATCGCCGAATTGAAGAAACTCCAGATCACCGACATGGACGGGCTAAAGCTTGCAAATCCTGCCATGACCGTTAATATGTTCCAGATGGACGACGTAACAAAGCCGTTCCTCAGTCATCTGGCACACCATAACTTCAACATCATACCAACCAAGAACGAGCAACTCTTCAACATCTACGAGCAGAACGAGTACAACTGTATGCCGAGCTACGTCACAACCGATGTCTTCCTTCAGGCATACCACATGTATTTCTCCTACGTGCTGAAATCATTGGAGAAGCATTGCTTCATCCCTCGCATACAAGCCCTGAACGTGGCTATGCACAAGGAGGCAATGAAAATTGCCGAATCCACCGCAAATGCAGAGCTAAAGGAACTGGCCGAGTTCAATGCGGCTTATTTCTCCGTAGCCAACGAACTGCTCACGGGGGAGTCGCTTGACGTGCCAGGTTCGTATGCCTCCAGAGTTGAGCAAGAAATAGCCAATGTCTTCAAGGAACAGGGGGCCATGTCACCTATGATGAAGAAAGACATAAAATTCCCATACGACCTCTTCAAACCTCGTGGTCATTATACCCGCAACGAGGAAGCCAAGAGATACTTCAGAAGCATGATGTGGCTCCAGACCTTCACCTTCTGTAGCGAGAAGAAGGAGGCTGTGAAACAGGCGGCTATGATGGCTTTCCTTCTGAATAATATCGACAAGAAAGTAGCGAAGGAAGGACTGGGTGTATATAAGACTCTTGACTTCCTCATGGGCGAGCCTGACAACGTTGCCGTAATCGACGTTGCCGAATATCTCTCTTCTAAGAAGATCACATCTGTCAACAAACTTACCGATGACGCTACGCTGAAGGATATCAACGTCCGACTTGCCTCTCTCTTCAAGACACGCAATCGCATCACCTCCAAGATTGAAGAGAAGGGCTGCGAGAACAAGGTGAACTTCATGCCACAACGCTATACTCCTGATGCTTACGTTCTGAGCCTTATGTTCGATGAAACCGCCAATTCTGACCTGCCTTTCCCTCGCGGACTCCATATATTCTCTGCCTTCGGTATTGATGCAGCCGATCAGGTAAACGCCGACTACTATCAGGATGCTGACAAGTGGAGCGGTTATACCGACGAGATGAAGGTGATGAAGGCGAAGATGTCGAAGTTTGCCGACTGGGATAAGTCAATGTACAACAAATGGATGCAATGCCTCGTGCAGCTCCAGAAGCCGAACAAGGACTATCCTGACTATATGAAGACTGAGTCATGGGGCAGAAAGAACCTCAACACGGCTCTTGCTTCTTGGGCTGAACTGAAGCACGATGCTATTCTCTATGCCGAGCAACCTATCTGCGCTGAGTGTGGCGGCGGAGGCGATTTTCCAGAGCCTATCCGCGTAGGATATGTAGAGCCTAACCTCGCTTTTTGGCAAAAAATGAAGGAAATGCTCACCCTCACCGACAAACTACTGACCGACAACGGATTAATGACCGAAGATCTGAGGAGTCGCACCTCTACCCTCAACGACTACATGGATTTCTGCATAAAGGTTTCGAAGAAGGAACTGGAGGGCAAGAAACTGAGCGAGGAGGAATATAGCGAGATAAGATGCATGGGTAGTTCGTTGGAATGGTTCACTCTGAGCGTTATTGATCCTGATTCCGACTTAGGTCGTTGGGATGAAGTAAAAGGTGCCGACCGTTCTGTGGCTCTCGTGGCAGATGTTTTCACGCGCAACGTGCTTGGCTGTAAGAAGTGCGGTGTGTTGTCAGAGGCAACGGGCAACGCAGACATCATATACGTCAATGTGATTATCGACGGTAAGATATTCCTTACCCGAGGCGCAACATTCAGCTATTACGAATTCGTCAATCCGCTCGACAAGCGCTACACCGACGAGGAATGGCAGCAACGACTGGAGAAAGACGATGTTCCGGCACGTCCGCTCTGGATGCAGCCTCTCATCCTCAACCAGAAAGTGAAGGAGAATGAAGAGGTATTCTATAGCGCAGGGTGCTAGATTTTGGGTGTTAGGTGATAGGTGTTGGGTGATGGCGGATAGGTGTTGGGTGATGGGTGTTAGGGTAATGAAATTTATCATTTTTCATTTATCATTTTTCATTTCCTTAGCCTCCTGCTCTCCAACTCCACCACCGCCCACCACATCGTCCTCATCCTCACTCACCATACTCTTCACTGGTGACGTGCTCCTCGACCGTGGAATACGCAATACGGCAGAGCATCGGGGCATAGGCTATCTTTTCGAGGAGGTGACACCGATATTCCGCGAGGCTGATGCGGTGGTGGTGAATCTCGAATGCCCTCTCACCGATACCATATCGCCAGTCAACAAGAAGTATATCTTCCGTGGTGATGCGCGATGGGCTAAGGATCTGAGGTCAGTCGGCATCACACATGCAGCAATGGCTAACAACCACACCAACGATCATGGCAGACGCGGACTACAAGCCACCGCTCGTCACCTCGCAGATGCAGGTATCACACCATTAGGCTATGGTCGCAACTTCAGCGAACAGATGTCACCCATTCTGATAGAGAAAGACGGTATTAGCGTGGCTCTGTTCAATGCCACAACCCTAACGATAGAGAACTGGTGCCGACTCGACGACAAGCCTGGCATTGCCCAGCCTACCGAGGACGAGTTACTCGATGAAATCGGTGATTTCCACAGTAAGCACCCCGATACTCATATCGTGGTGGTGCTACATTGGGGAGTAGAGTTTCAGCCTTACCCCACCATCCGTCAACGAGCCCTTGCCCACCGACTTTCCGAGACTGGTGTAGCTGCCATCATAGGTCATCATCCTCACGTTCTCCAGCCGATCGATACTATCGGGAAAATGCCAGTATATTACAGCATCGGCAACTTCGTCTTCGACCAGAAGAACCCGAAGTCACGAGAATCCATGATCGCTCGCCTCACCTTTCACGGCGACGGCACCCTATCGGCCGACTCTATATCCGTGAGGATAGAGCAAGGGCGACCAGTGATTAGGAAATCTCCAACAACCATTTCCAACATGGAATAACCTCTATAACTCCATTGCCATCCGTGATGGTTGTTTCCTCGTCATAGGTAATGAAGAGCCGACTTTATCCTTTTTATAAAGTATCGTTTAATAAAATGGTCTGAATTTATAAAAGGGAATTTAATAAAACAAGAAAATAAGTAAATGTACAGAAATCTTTTTATAATCAAGAATTGGAGAATTAGAGAAAAATGAATTAATGCGAAAGAGAGAATTTTTGCTACTTACGTAGCATATGGAATAGGTCTGATTGGCAAGAGCGTAAGCGACATTTCTCAAATTCTCATAAATTCAAAAGAAAAGAATCTCAAATTCTTGAATATAAAAATAAATTCGCATACTTACTTTATTTTTTTGAATAATTTCATCATTTTAGCCTTGTTTTCTAAGACTTAATGCCTGAAGTCACTTCATCTGTTCCAATAAGTTAGCTACATTTTCGATGTTATAAAGGTCGATATTTATGTCAATGAGATTGCCGTTTCGGTAGAAAAGTTTGTAGGTGGGGTAGCCACTGACTTTGAGGTAATGCTCTATAGCCGACTGTTGATCGGGAGGGAGATTGTAATGCGCAACGTTCGGTCCGCTGACATTATATTCCTTGATTACATTCTCCCACGAATCCATCGGACTCTTATTGGCGAGATAGAGATACTGAAGATCGTAATCCTTAAGTCGGGCATACTCCTCGGTGGAACGGCTGAGCAACTGCTTACACGGCGCGCACCACGTACCCCAGATGTCGAGCAGCACAAATTTTCCACGGTATGGCTCAAGAATCTTCCGAAGTAATGCCTCACCTTCACTCATGTCTTTCAAATCGACAGAGGGGCGGAGCACCAGCTTATCGAACTCGCGGTTCTCCAAGGCGAGGTATTTGTCGTTCAAGCGTTCGGCTATCTCCACTCCAAACGAATAAACGGAGAAGGCTTTCAGCGTGTCAATAGCCTCGTGATGCAACGACACGCGCTTGCGGTCTATCTCACTACATACCTGATCAGCGAGCCAAATATCCTTTATGATGGGGTCAGCACCGATGGAATCGAGAATTTTTAGTTTCTGAGGCATTAATTGAATGAGGATTTTCGCATCCATCACCCTCGTAACCTTCGGACTGCTAAGAAGCGCCTCCACTTGGCTTCTTATCTCTGCATTCTCGGAATATAGCTTTTCCTCCAATCTCGGCCACTCCTCTTCGGGAACGGTCGAGAGCTGGGCGGTAAAATCATCCGAGATAGTATTCCATCGGTCGAGCAATGCCAATTCTTCCTCGTTCAAGCACATCTCGACTTTGTATTTATAAGTATCATAATACACACTAAAAGTGTGAGATTGCTCCAAGTACCCAAGATAGGAATGCATGAACGTAGAGAAATCGAAATGGAGCGTATATGGCTGCGGCATTTTCTGCCATATCTCCTTGGTTACGTAATTGATATAATCCTCTGGTAGCTTGCCATCGGGGACAAAATAATCTCCCCTCATCATATCGTCGCCCTGCACCGTGAGATATAAGCCTTTCACATAGTCACGGTAACGCTGTGAGAGGTTGGGATGCAACGTTGTAACTTCCTCAAAATTAGCCATACTGGCAGTATATGCGCTGTCAGTTCGGTGTCTGTACAGCGTGGCATCAATCTTGCCGCGCTCACTCCAGTCGGGCAAACAATGAGGGTTCTCGCAAGGGTACGCCAGAAGTTCGTTCTGCACACGCACATCATCGCCCATCCATAGCATCTGTCCTGTTTTATGGTCGGAGAGGAAGAAGTATGTCTTGCCAGGTTCAAGTGGGGTGCTTCGGTACGTGCGATACCAATCAAGGAGTACGGTTGATGTGTTGAGCAACGGCATCCTTAGCGTAAAGCGGCCGAGAGAATCCATCGGGGCGGAGAATGTCTCCTGATCATAGGTGCAAATATTCCAAAGTATGGCGGTGAAATCGCGTCCGTGCTCCTTCCATAGCTCCTCGGGCATATCCTTCAGCCAGCCTACGATGGTGACGCTGTCGGTGGTACGGTAGCCGTTGTCAACAAAGCCCTGACGCGTGTCTTTGATGGGATAGTCGGGCAAAGCTTCGCCTGTTATCTTGCTACATATCAGCGGTTTCGTCTTTCCAAAGGTTATGGCTCTGGTGCCGTTCTTCATTCTTCCCACCTTGACGGTGGTGCCGTTGTCGAGGGTTAGGGTGTATGCGTCGTTCTTTTCGGTCAGGGATGTTATCTCCCACACCTTTCCAGCATATATGACGTGCCTCGGCGCAAAGCCAATAAGCCAGTCGCCAGTAGCATCGTTACGCCAATAGGTATCAGTGAGAGAGGTCTGTGCCAATGCCGTGAAAGTAAGCAGGGCAAGCAAAATAGAGATAGCAGTCTTCTTCATCTTTATGAATTAGGTTTTGGAATTTTTCACGGCAAAGTTACAAATTTTCCATGAAATCGCAAACGATTTAGCAATTATTTTAACGTGAGTTTGACGAATTAGCTCTAAAGGAGCGACATCTAAAAGGGTAGTACGAAAGTGCTACCTATGATGATGCTTTTTTAGTGAGCGCCGTAGGTGCGACACCTAATAAATACAGTAGGTGTCGGTCCTTCAGACCTCATTCCCTAAAAATGTCTATATAACGGCGCTTACGCACCGCCCTTTTAGGTGTCGCACCTTCGGCGCTCATTTTCGTCAAACTAACGTTATTTTAGAGTAGAAATTTGGAGTCGTGGGAAATAATGCATACTTTTGCAAGATACAGAGGGATTTTCTTATGTCAGAGAAGAAGCCAAAGTACATAGAAAGGATAGGCTAACGCTACAAGTCCCTTCTTCTTCCCATATAAATCCCTACCAAGTCCCATTTTTTGCCCATTCTAAGGAACGGACTTGCATCGAGTTTGGAACGGATTTGAAGCGAATTAGAAGCGAACCTGAAGCAAATGAGAAATGACTCACTTTAGCTTGATGAGCCATAGCGAATATAAGTGAACACATATTAAAAAAATTAAAGGAATTTTTCCCATTTACATTTGTGATTTACATCCCTGAGATCCCGAGAATTTGTGGTTATATTTTTCTGAACACGAAGTTTTTCGCAAGAGGGGTTACACCCTATGTAAAAATATGGCTTTTACATATTGATAATCAACTAATTACGTTTGGTGTAACCCCCTCAAAAAAACACCCCTGTTTTTCAAGGGGGTTACACCCTCTATTATCTTCTGATTATCAACGTGTTACAAGGCAAAAACAGCAAAGGGTGTAACCCCTCTATGAAAATTCTTTGAGTATATTTTTATTTAAGTGAGAAAAGTTTTGAGATTACACCGTTGCACCTTTGCTGTTTTGAGGCATATAACACATTAAAATACAAATATTTATCTTGGGTGCAACAGTCCCAAAACTGTTACACCTTTTGGTGTAACGATTTTGCTACTGTTGCACCGCATCTAATTTACTGATAATCAGTTAAAATTTGCGCTCGTATCAGCAAAGGTGCAACGGTGTAGCCTCAAAACCTCCCAGAATTATCACATAAGGCTTTTGGGTAAACCGAATAGTTTTATGTTTTCTTCGATTGTTTTGCTACAATCATTGTGATGATCTATCATTTCAAGCCAGACCTGCTGATCTAAAGACAAATTCCATCCAATTTTACGCCGTTTATCCTGTTCAGCCAGTAACATGTTCTTAATTGCCTCGTCATTTGAATGACTTTTAAACCAGGGTATAACGAACAACTCAATAGCTTTTGCTACATTCTCAAAACTGATTTTCGCTTTTTTTTCGTTAGCATAATCCCACCATATATCCTTGTCGCATATTAAAATTCCAATTCTTTCCCTTGCATTGAAATTAGGGAAATCATAGTGTATGTAAAGTGGTACTAAGGCATAATTGACGGTAAAGGTACTATATCCGTATCTTTCTTTCTGAAATTCTATAAACTCTAAGACATCAACCTTATTACGCCTAATGTATGCATTTGTTTTATACTTATAAAAACCATTCGATTTAAGAAAGGGATCAATATATTGCTTTTTGTATAGTTTAAAAGAACAATTAGCCTCATTCCTATTGATAGACTTCCATTCGTTTACTGTTCTCGTGGTCGAAAGGTAGCCTTTAAGTTCGAATTTTTCATTAGACTTTGACTTTCCAAATAGTTTTTCTAAAATATTCATTGTTATTTATTTTATAATCATATTTTAGCAGTATAGTATATTGCCATTTTCAGAAATAAACATCAAAAATTCTCTGTTCCCTCATTGAATATATAAGTAAAAAATACAAGTACCTCCTTTTGCTGCTAAGAACCATAATCAGGAACGGTAACTTGTATTTTTCACTTTTCATTGTTCATTTTATAATTTAATTCTCCGCGAGAACGAAGTCGAGTTGCTTCCTTTCAAGATTTGCCTTGGCTACCTTGATACGGAGCTCATCGCCGAGTTGATAGGTGTGATGACGACGGCGACCGATGAGACAGTAGTTCTTCTCGTCGAACTCGTAGTAGTCATCGTCGAGGTCTTCGATGCGCACCATACCTTCACAGTGGTTCTCGTTGATCTCGCAGTAGATACCGTAGCTGGTGATGCCTGAGATATGGGCATCAAACTCGTAACCAATATACTGACTCATGAACTCTACCATCTTGTACTTGATAGAATCACGCTCGGCATTGGCTGCTATCTGCTCCATCTCGCTTGAATGCTCGCAAAGCTCTTCGTATTTATCCTTGCTTGCCGACTTGCCCCCCTGCTCGTAGCGAGTGAGGAGACGGTGAACCATAGTGTCGGGATAACGACGGATTGGAGAGGTGAAGTGCGTATAGTACTCGAAGGCGAGACCGAAGTGACCGATGTTATGGACGGAATACTTCGCTTTCATCATAGCACGGAGAGCGATGAGCTGAATGACATTAGACTCCTTTTTACCCTCAAGGCTATCCATGAGTTGGTTGAGAGCGCGAGCGGTAGCACCCTTGGTGCCTGTGCTCTTCATCTTATATCCGAACTTGGCAACGAATGACTTGAGGGTTTCAAGCTTCTGCGGATCCGGATCATCGTGAACACGATAAGGCAATGTCTTGGCAACCTTACCCTTTGCCACACGACCTACGCTCTCAGCCACGGTGCGGTTGGCAAGGAGCATGAACTCCTCGATGAGTTTGTTGGCATCCTTTGAACGCTTGAAGTAGCATCGGATAGGCTTGCCAGTCTCGTCGATGTCGAAGCGCATCTCTTCACGGTCGAACTTCACGGCACCATTTTTGAAACGCTGTGCACGGAGGAGCTTAGCGAGGCGGTCAAGAGTAAGGAGAAGATAGGCATTCTCACCTTTCAACTCACCTTTTGCCTCTTTTTTCTCGATTTCATCGGCATCAGCCATAGGAAGCTCTGGCAGCTCAACGGCTGGGTTTGGGTTGAGATTGGCGTTAAGGATATCCTGCACTTCCTCGTAGGCATAACGGCGGTTACTGCGTATGACGGTGTGGACGATGCGGTATGACTTAACCTTCGCCTCGTTGTCAAGGTTGAAGATAACAGAGTATGCGAGTTTGTCCTCGTCGGGACGAAGTGAGCAGATATAGTTGCAGAGACGTTCAGGGAGCATTGGGATGGTACGATCCACGAGATAGATACTTGTTGCACGTTCCCTTGCCTCCTTGTCGATGACAGAGCCTTCTGTTACATAGTGGCTGACATCAGCGATATGCACTCCGACCTCCCATTGTCCGTTGTCGAGACGCTGAATACTGAGGGCATCATCGAAGTCCTTGGCATCGTGAGGGTCAATAGTACAAGTGAAGACCTCGCGGAAATCCTCACGACGTGCGATTTCATCGGGGGTGATCTCATCGCTAATCTTGTCAGCGGCATCCTCAACAGCCTTTGGGTACTTATAAGGAAGACCGTACTGGGCGAGGATTGTGTTCATCTCGGCATCGTTGTCGCCTTGCTTTCCGAGGACATCGACAACACCTGCCACGATGCTTCTGTGCTCTGCATCTGGCCACTCAATGACTTTTACCACAGCTCTGTCGCCATCCTTGGCATCCTTCAACTTGCGCTTAGGGATGAAGATGCTGACGGTTGTTGGATCGGTAGGTACGAGATAGGCCATTTCGCGGTCGGCCTTGATACGACCAACGAACTGATCCTTGGCTCTCTTGATGATCTCTATGACCTGTGCCTCACGGATATGCTTTGTGCGGCGTGCCATCATTGAGACTTTGACACGGTCGCCGTTCAAAGCCCACATGGAGTTACGTTCAGCCACGAAGATTGGCTTGTCAGAGCCGTCGGGCAGGAATGAGCACTTGCCGTTGAACTTGGTGATGAACGTGCCTTCGAGCACAGAACCACTTTCGTTGAGCTTGTATGAGTTCTCGCTTGCACGAGACAGGAAGTCGTCCCATGTCATCTCTTCAAGCACGTCAATAGCAAGCATCTTCAACGGGTGAGTGTCGAGATGGCATTTGTGGAATATCTCTTTTAGGGAATATGCCTTAACCGGATTCTCACGGAAGAAATCCTCCAGCAGAGCACCCATCTGTTTCTTGTTTAGCCTTTTTCCAGCTTTCTTTCCTTTGCCCATATTATTCTTTTGTTTAGGAGTACAAGGAGTAGCAAGGAGTGAAAGGAGTACAAGACGATAGTAAAAATCGACCATAGCCCATAGCAATAAAGACATTTGTCTTGTACAACTTGCACTCCTTGTACTCCTTCGTACTACTTATACTTAGTTAATTATTCTGCAAACATACGAAATAAAATTGAGAATCAGCAATTTTTGGATGTTAATTTTCTATTAATTTGCCAATAGTGCGTTTTTTATGGTCTTATATCATAAAATAATGAAGAAATTTAGTATCTTTGCACGAAAAATATTATAACATTATGAAGATTCTAATCACTGGAGCATCGGGCTTCATTGGAAGTTTTATTGTGGAGGAGGCTTTGAGTCGCGGACTTGAGGTATGGGCTGCTGTGCGTAAGAGCACTAACAGGAAATACCTGAAGGATGAGCGCATCAACTTCCTTGACCTTAACCTTGGGGATGTGGAGCAGTTGAAGACGGCTCTCGCTGATCATGCCTTCGACTATGTTGTACACGCAGCAGGTGCGACCAAGTGTATCAAAGCAGAGGATTTCTTTAAGGTGAACACCGAGGGAACTAAGAACCTCGTGAATGCCTTGAAGGGAACAAATCAGCCGATGAAACGGTTCGTTTACCTATCATCGTTGAGTGTCTTTGGTGCTATTCGTGAGAAGATGCCACATACAGAGATTCTCGATACAGATACTCCGCAGCCTAATACTGCATATGGCAAGAGTAAATATGAGGCCGAGAAATGGCTCTTTCAGCAAAAGGATCTTCCATTGGTGGTATTGCGCCCAACAGGTGTTTATGGTCCTCGCGAGACCGACTATTTCCTTATGGCGAAGAGCATCAAGGGACATAGTGACTTTGCCGTGGGATATGACCGTCAGGATATCACTTTCATCTATGTAAAGGACTTGGTACAGGCTGTTTTCAAGTCGATGGAGCACGATGAATGCGTGGGAAAAGCGTATTTCCTAAGCGATGGCGATGTGTATGAGTCTGTGACATTCTCTGACCTTATACAGAAGGAATTGGGAATAAAGTTCCTTATCCGCATCAAGGCACCTATATGGGTGCTGAGGATAGTGACTGCCGTAGGCGACCGTTGGATGAAGATGACGGGTAAGATGAGTGCGCTGAATAATGATAAGTTCAATATTCTGAAACAGCGCAACTGGATGTGCGACATCACACCTGCGAAGCGTGATTTGAACTTCAAGCCAGAGTACAATCTGGAACGTGGCGTGAAAGAGGCTATTGCATGGTATAAGGATAACGGATGGTTGTAAATGGGAAAGAATAACAATACAATTCTGGCAGATTTATTTCTGAAAAGCAATGAGAAGAAACCGATGAAATGGCTGTTTCCGGTGGAAATAGGCATGGTTCTCTATGCGGTGTTCACTCTGTTTGTGATATTCTTCACCTCTACCTCTCTGGCTAATCCAGAGGCGCTGATATGGTGGAGGGTGAGGGTTGTGCTACTCACCGTGGCGCTGTGGCTGGTGTATAGGCTGTGGCCTTGCAGGGCGATGGCTCTTGCACGAGTGTCGTTGCTATTGGTGACATTGAGTTGGTGGTATCCAGACACCTATCTGCTGAACTGCCATTTCGAGAACCTTGACCATGTATTTGCCAACTGGGATCAGAAGCTGTTCGGCTTTCAGCCAGCTCTGCTTTGGAGCAAGGCATATCCGAGCCATATAGTATCGGAGCTGATGGCGATGGGGTATTCTTTGTATTTCCTTATGTTCGTTTCGCTGACATTCTATGTGTTCTTCAAGAGATATGAGGACTTCCAGAAAGTGTCGTTCATACTGATCACATCGTTCTTCGTGTATTACGTGGTGTTCGTGCTTTTCCCTGTTGCGGGTCCGCAGTATTATTACCTCGCGGTGGGTGTTGACGAGATAGCAAAGGGAAACTTCCCAGAGGTGGGAACATACTTTGCCAATCATACAGAGTGCCTACCAATACCAGGTTGGGAGGATGGATTGTTCCGTAACCTTGTGCAGAAAGCGCACGAGACAGGCGAACGACCAACGGCGGCGTTCCCAAGTTCACACGTGGGTGTTTCGACCTTAACGCTGATAATCGCGCTCTGGCTAAAGGAATGGAAGTTCGTGCTTATCTGGGCTGTGCCTTGGATATTCCTGTGCATGGGTACGGTATATCTCCTACCCCACTATGCGGTCGATGCAATAGCAGGTTTCTTCTCTGCAATAGCTGTATTCTTCTTGCTGAAGTTTACGTGGGACAAGACGCAAACTTAAAGTGAAGAGTGAAAAGTGAAGAATTTAAGTATGTATTGTCGTTTTGGACAGTATGCAGCCCTTTGCAATAAAAGCAAACTTAAATTCTTCACTCTTCACTTTTCACTCTTCACTCTCAATTACAACTGCCCAGATTCGACTTGGCGCACTACCCTCTCCGTGAGGCGATCTACACCGTTGGGATCGTAGGCTTTCTTCAGACTGGCTCCGAGAACCCAGGCGAAGGCTTGGTAGAAACTGGCGCGGGTGGATCCGAAGAAGACCTGAACAAGCTCGTAGCTGGAAGAGTTGGTTTCACGGTAGATGAGCTTGATAAGGAGCTTACCCTGTGAGTAGGTAAGCTTCTTCATGCGTGGCTTGTACTCTGCCATAAGACTTTTCTCCACATACTTCATGTGCTCCTTGCGGGCTTTATCATCGGGAAGTGTCTGTAGATACTCGTATGTCTCAAGTACGGCACGATTCACTTCCTTGGCTATAGGAAGCACTTTCTTCACGTTATAGACAAGGCGGTTGTATGACTTTCGCTGACGTTCATCCTTGAACTCGATAGGACTATATACATAGACATTGTTCATCTCGACATACTGGATGCTATCGCCATTATCGAAGACCTTAGACACGCGAACCATTGGCACGAACGTAGGACTGTCCATGTCAACAACGCGATCCTCGGGATTAATTTTCTCCTTCTGCGCATAAGCAGAAAAAGGCAGGACGCATAGTGTGAACGATATGATGAAGTGCGAAAATCTCATTTCGGAAGGCAAAAGTACTGATATTTTCGCTAATTCGGCACTTTTTCGTTCATTATTTAATTATTATTAGCACGCAGACAAATAAGAAAAGCCTAATAATATTTTGTTTTTTAGCTGATTTGGTGTAACTTTGCACTCGGAAAAAGAATAAGGAGTATGAAGGAGTACAAGGAGTGACGCTCCTTCGTCGCTAAAGGAGTACAAGACGATAGTATTGTCGTTTTGGAGGAGTCAATAAGACATTCGTCTTGTACTCCTTGACTTGCGTAGCTTGATGAGCTTTGCGAATAACGCCTTGTACTCCTTGAACTCCTTTAAAAACAATAATTAAAATGAATCATATTATTTCTCGCATCGCACGATGCACAGCCGTAGCAGCAATGGTAGTGGCTTTCGCCTCTTGCCAACAGAACAAGTTCCATGTGACAGGTAATATTACCGATGCACAGGATTCTGTACTTTATTTCGAGAATATGAGTCTTGACGGCCCTGTGGTGGTTGACTCCGTGAAACTCTCTTCTGATGGTAAGTTCGATTTCTCGGGCGAGAAGCCTTCTGCACCAGAGTTCTATCGTCTCCGCATCAAGAGCAGCATCATCAACGTCAGCATTGACTCTACCGAAACCGTTAACTTTACAGCTTCATACCCAACGATGGCTGTGAAGTATGAGGTGACAGGTTCTGAGAACTGTTCAAAGATCAAGGAACTATCGCTCATGCAGATCAACCTTCTCAATCAGGTTATCGCCTTGAACAAGAACTATACTCTCAGCGTTCAGCAGACTAACGACAGCATCAACAAGATGGTGGAGGCATATAAGGAGAAAGTGAAACTGAACTATATCTTCAAGGAGCCCAACAAGGCATACGCTTACTTTGCTCTCTTCCAGGCATTGGGCAACCGACTTATCTTCAACCCACATGAGAGCGTAGAGGATATGCGCGTGTTCGGTGCTGTTGCTACAAGCTGGGATACCTACTATCCAGAGGCAGAGCGTGGCAAGAACCTCCACAACATCGCTATCGAAGGAATGAAGACTCAGCGCATTCTTCAGGCTAAGCAGCAGAATGCCAATATTGATATGTCGAAGGTGGTGGTTTCAGAGATTATCGATGTGCCACTCGTTGACAACCACGGCAACCGCCGTTCACTTACAGAGTTGAAGGGTAAGGTCGTACTTCTCGATTTCCATGCTTTCTCTGCTCCTAACAGCACACAGCGCATAATGCAACTTCGTGAGGTGTATAACAAATATCACGCTCAGGGATTGGAAATCTATCAAGTATCAATAGATCCAGACGAGCATTTCTGGAAGACTCAGACAGCTGCACTTCCTTGGATCAACGTTCACGATCCTAACAACTTGCAGTCAGAGTATCTTGCACGATACAACGTTCAGGACATCCCTACATTCTTCCTTATCACTCGTGCTAATGCCCTGCATAAGCGCGACGCACAGATCAAGGATCTGGACGCAGAGATCAAGAGCCTTCTTGCCAAGTAGAATTTGACAAGCATAACTGTTCCATATACAGAAGGAACCTTTGTTCCCGTACCTTGTGCGGCTACAATAGGGCATTTCGATGGGGTACATCTGGGGCACCAGCATGTACTCCGTCGCCTTTGTATGTTGGCGAAAGAGAGGGGATTGGAGCAGTCGATGGCAATCTCATTCGACCGACATCCACGCACGGTATTTGACAAGGATTTTGTTCCAAATATGCTCACCACCGTAGATGAGCGAAGGTTGATAATGTCGCAAGTCGGGGTTGATGTGTGCGCCGTACTGCGCTTCGACAAAGAGATGGCTTCTATGTCGGCAGAGGAGTTTATGAGGGAAATACTCTATAAGCAACTCGGTGTCAGACTTCTTCTTCTTGGCTACGACAACCGCTTCGGCAAAAGAAAGCCAGACGAGGGCTTTGAGGACTATGTGCGCTATGGCAAGGCAATCGGTATTGAGGTGATAGAATGTGATCCTTTCGAAATAGCTAACGGCAAGCGCGTGTCATCCACATTGGTAAGGGAACTTCTTGCTTATGGTAGGGTTGACGAGGCAGCCGAATGTCTCGGGCATCGTTATAGCGTTGAAGGTACTGTTGTTGAAGGCTATCACGAGGGCAGGAAAATCGGCTTCCCAACTGCCAATCTTGAAATTGATCCACTGAAGATAATCCCTGTTGGCGGAGTATATGCTGTAAAAGTGAGAGTGGAGGGCGATATGCAGTTGCACCACGGAATGATGAACATAGGTCATCGCCCTACATACGGCGTAAACGAACTGACACTTGAAACGAATATCTTCCGTTTCCGTGAGAATATCTACGGCAAAAAGATTCGGGTGGAATTCTGCAAGAAACTACGGAATGAACGACGTTTTGATACAATAGCAGACCTTGCCCGACAACTCTCTGAAGATGCGTTTGAGGCTAACAAATACCTCATGCACCCTGATGCCCTACCTCTGACAAGAAGAAGGTTTTTCAGAGCAAACGCTAATCTCTAAACTCTAACCTCTAATCACAAAACTCGCAAATGAAACACGCTTTAATCTTCGTTGGACTATTCTTGGTAATTCAGGCATTGTCGGCACTATTAGTGCAATTCGCGATTATGCCTTTCCTTAAAGGTGTTGGTTACGATCATGTCATCTTACATACGGTTTTAAGTACCATCCTTTATTCGATAATAACCATCGCTATCTTCATCGGACTGAAATGGTGTCCTGTTTCGGGCAACTATATCGCCTCAAAACCTATGAGTGTGCTGGGCTTGGTTTCTGTGCTTTCCATAGCTCTTGTTCTGCCATCTACATGGACGCTGGAACTTCTACCAGACGAATGGACGAAGGACTTGCTTGCTGAGACCTTCGACAAACTGCTTAGAAGTCCAGAAGGATATATCGTTATTGGTCTTGCTGCTCCCCTGGTGGAAGAGGTAGTTTTCCGCGGTGCGATACTTCGTAAGCTATTGGAATGGATGGCGGATAGTTTCGGCGAACTTACAAAGCAAAAAGCGTGGATAGCGATTGCTATTTCTGCTCTATTCTTTGCTGCTATACATCTCAACCCTGCTCAGATTCCACATGCTTTCTTGGGTGGAATATTGCTCGGATGGCTGTACTATCGCACGGGGAGCATCATCCCAGGAATACTCTTCCATTGGATCAACAACTCTGCTGCATTCTTGTTTGCGTGGATGTTTCCTAATGTCAAGACAGACGCACATCTTATTGAGTATTTCGGTGGTAACACGACCGCACTTAATGTGTTGGTTATTGTTTCTACGTGTATCGCCATTCCTTGTATCTGGCAGCTTAACAGAATAATGAAGAGAGCGTAACTTTCTCAATTTCATTCATATAGCCTTGATTTGTAATAATTTCAGCATCGAAAGACATATTTTTCTTCGATACTGAAATTATTTTTTTGTAACTTTGCACTCGAAAAAGTTGAAGGTCAAAAGTCAAAAGTCAAAGGTTATAGGTTAGGGGTTTGAGCCTTAGTCCTTTGTCCTTAGACCTTAGTCTTGAATGTATGGATAACAACAATCAGAAAAGAATAGAAATAAAACTTCAGCGTCAGTTGAATAAGCTCGTATTGCCTATTCTCCTTGAGACTCTCCTCACCTTCCTTCTGGGTGGTGTAGATACCTTTATGCTTTCGCAGCACAGCGATGATGCCGTAGCTGCTGTGGGTATGGACAACCAGATTCTGCAACTGGTTTTCCTTCTCTTCACCATCATCAACGCTGGTACTTCGGTGCTGTGCTCTCAATATTTTGGTGCCAAGTTACAGGATCGCTTCGTCAAGGTAAGTGGAGTGGCTCTTATGCTCAATCTAACTATGGGCTTAATGTCGAGTCTGCTGATATTCCTCTTTGCAGAACCTGTGCTTCTGTTTATGGGGCTTCGTCCAGAACTTATGATCTATGGAAAGCCATATCTCCAGATAGTAGGCTCTCTTGCCTTCGCGCAAGCCATAACTACAACTATTAGCGCTATTCTCCGATCGGCCAACAAGCCTATCTATCCTATGATAGTGATTGTGGTGGTGAATATCCTCAATATCATCGGCAACTATACGCTTATCTTCGGTAAGTTCGGTATGCCTGCCCTCGGTGCAGAGGGTGCCGCTATCTCAACAAGTATCTCGCGCACGGTATCTATGATCATGCTTATCGTGATGCTCAACCGTAAACTGATACCAAGTTTCCCATTGCGTCCGTTCCCTGTTTCTGAGATGCGCAAGCTCCTCAAGATCGGATTACCTTCTGCGGGCGAGAACATATCCTATAACCTTCAGCAGCTCACTATCATCTATTTCATCAATATGATAGGCAACGAGGCTCTTACGGCTCGTATCTATGTAGGAAACGTGGTGATGTTCGTGTATCTCTATGCTATCTGCATAGCACAGGGAAGCTCTATTATGGTTGGGCATCTGACAGGTGTGGAGAAGACTCAGGCATCTTATGTCATAGGAAAGTTTGCATGGCATAGAGGAGCTGTAATAACCCTTACATTCTCCGTATTATGCGCATTATGCGGCCCATTCATCGCTGATTCACTCACGGATAATGAGGAAATCGCCACCCTCGTATGCTGGTGTTTCTGGGTGTGGGCTACAAACACGCTTCGCGCAACAGGCGACATATTCTTCCCATTCTATCTCGGAATCATCGTACAATGGCTTGTAGGCGTTGGATTCGGCTATCTTTTCGGTATTGTATTCGGTTTCGGACTTATCGGAATGTGGTTCGCCTTTGTGCTCGATGAAAACATCCGCGGTGCTATCTTCGTATCACGTTGGAATAGTTTTAAGTGGGCAAATAAAGGCTTTGTGAAGTAACCCCAATCGTTTTTTCAAAAGTTTTTGCGATAGGGGTTATATCCAACATAAGTTATTGATAATCAATATATAAGAATCTGTTTTTGTGTATTGCAGATGATTTTACAGTTTTTTTGATACAATTATAAAAACTTTCACTATATTTGCATGCGCTTTGCAAAAAGAAAAACAATCCATAATTCAACATCAGTATGAGATTAATAGCAAATATATTTCTCCTGTTTATGACAGTCTCGGCTATCGCAAGCAGCAATAGCCCCAAAGACTCCATAAAGACGGTTTCACTCAGGGGATCGCGAGTGGAGATACCCAAAAAGAACAGGGATAAATGTCCAGAACTAATAATCAACAACAACATACTTATCTCCCAATTGTTCACTCACTACGTCAGCACCTTAACCCCACAGAAATGGGATGAGCAACAAATATTATTTGATATTAATGAGTTCCCCAACGTCACCATTGCCAAGGGGACAGACAGGTCCTTGATGATATTAAACACACCAGGAATTGGCAATGCACTTAGCTCTCTGACGGTTATAAAGGAAACTGACAATCTGAAATCTATTAAAGAAAAGAATAAATGGAAGAATTACGACCTTTCGGGAATTCAGAATTTCAGATTGGCGGGCTGTTCATTCGTCTCTTTACCAAACAATTCCATCCTTGTCGCTGGTGCTACGCTTGAAACTAAGCATCTGTTTTCTATAATCGACTATAAGAAACAGGAAGCCACACCATTGGAATACTGGCCAAAGGATGGCATAAACTGTACAAATTTAGTAAAACAGTCTGTCTATACCGATAACTGTAGACTCGATGGCAATGGCAACGGTCGCTTTCTCTACCAATGTAAATGGTCAAGGCTTGCATTCATCTTTACAATCGAGGGCGAGAATATTAATATTGTCAAGGAATTGTATTCCGACTACCCCGTTTACAAAAGTGATGAGGAAGGCTTGAATTATATTTTCAGCCAAAAGACTACAACATACGAGCGTTTTTACTGCACCACAAATAACAATAGAATCTATGTTCTCCTCTTGGATTCTGACAGAAAAGGAAAGAAATTCGACAAATACGTAGATTCATACATCTATGGAAATACGGTTGTGGAGTATGACTGGGAAGGCAACAAGAAACGCACAATACATCTTGATCATTTTGGACGGGATATATTGCTATCTGATGACAACAAGACATTATATCTCATAACAAATGACCATTTCAATAATGTCGTTCCGAGAATTTGGAGCTACGATATCAGCAACCTTGACTCGCTACCTGATATAGAGCCTTAGGCAGAAAATGTTTTGGCCGCAGAGCCAGACGAGGACAAGCCTTTGATAAAGTCACACTAATTTTCTTATTGTTACCCGTTACTAATAGTTTTCCTGTGTCGTAAATGGCAAGAAGGTGGCGAAATGATATTAAAAAGCAAAGACGCAAAGTCGCAAAGATTTTATAATGCTTTGCGTCTCTGCGTTTAATTCTAAAAAGGTTCGCACTTCTGTAACCATGACTTTAATTTTGCTTACAAAGCAACTCCCTCCTTCCTCCCTTGTAACTCCTATGTAAATCCCATGATCCTATAGTTCGAGAACGGACTTACAACTCTAAGTTTGCATCGTCTAAGAAAAAGATAGGATAATCTTTGCTTAGTAAGGCCAGATTCCTTACCTTTGTTGTAAGAAGGAGGAATC